>JBLHHD010000006.1:0-19990 GCA_047614605.1 Alteromonadaceae bacterium | reverse complement strand
TTGGTAAAAAGGGTATGTTAATTATGTTTTTATTGGTACATTGTGTTGTTGCTGTTTCGACCTACCGAACGAGAGGTTAAAGGCGGTTAATCATCAATGGGTGTCATTTGGCACCCTTTTTTAGTTTCAGAAGTTGTGTTTATTGGTTCTGAATTTCGTTTTGAGTTTATAAGCAATAATTCACTTACCAATACAAAAAGAGCTAAAAATCTTGCCAAGCAGGTCATCGGAGGTAAATTCGCCGGTGATCTCGTTGAGTTGCTGCTGGGCTTGGCGTAAATCTTCTGCTAGCAGCTCTCCTGCGTTATTTAGTTCTAATTGATCCTTGCCTTGCAGGATATGAGCTAAGCCTTCGTCCAGTGCGTTTATGTGGCGTCTGCGGGCCATGAAGCCTCCCTCAGTCGTGCCTTGATAACCCATGGATTGTTTTAAATGGTTGCGAAGCAAGTCTACACCTTGACCTGATTTTGCTGCTAATGAGATAACCGGGTGGTGATTGTCTTCAAATTGGTTGACATCTTCGCCGGATAAGTCGGCTTTGTTGCGGATCACGGTTAATTTGGCATTTTTTGGCAGTTTATCGATAAAGTCTGGCCAGATTTCATGGGGTTCGTTGGCCGTGGTGGTGGTGGCATCTACCATAAACAGGATGATGTCTGCCTGTTCAATCTCTTTCCAGGCACGTTCGATGCCAATTCGTTCTACTGTCTCGGCATTTTCTCGTAATCCGGCGGTATCGATGATATGCAGTGGCATTCCGTCAATATGGATGTGTTCTGTCAGTACATCACGGGTAGTGCCCGCAATATCGGTGACGATGGCCGCATCTTTGCCTGCTAAGGCGTTTAGTAAACTGGATTTTCCCGCATTGGGGCGACCTGCAATCACTACGCGCATTCCTTCACGAATGATTGAACCCTGACGAGCTTCGTTTAAAACACCATGTAGGTTGTCGATAATAGTTTGTAAGTCCTTACTAACTTTTCCGTCTGAGAGAAAGTCAATTTCCTCTTCTGGAAAGTCGATGGCAGCTTCGACGTACATGCGTAAATGAATGACTTCTTCGACTAAATCATTAACCTTGGCTGAGAACTGGCCTTGAAGTGAGTGCATTGCTGAGCGGGCGGCTTGCTCTGAGGTGCTGTCAATTAAATCGGCGATGGCTTCGGCTTGGGTTAAGTCAATTTTGTCGTTAAGAAAAGCCCGTTCGCTGAATTCGCCAGGCTTCGCCATACGAATGCCATCAATGGTTAATATTTGTTTAATCAACATATCCAAAATGACAGGGCCGCCATGACCTTGCAGTTCGAGGACGTCTTCACCGGTAAATGAGTTGGGACCCGCAAAATATAACGCAATACCCTGGTCAATGACTTGTTGGTCACTATCAACAAAGGCGCAATAGTCAGCACGGCGGGCAGGGGGCACTTTGCCAAGTAAGGTTTGGGCAACCTGTTTGGCCTGTTTGCCAGAGACCCGAATAATACCAACGCCGCCACGGCCCGGTGCAGTCGCCTGAGCGACAATTGTGTCTTGATTCATGATTTTTAATAGCAATGTCAATTTACGCGCAGGATATCATACCCACAACCCTGAACAAAGCCACGAATTGTAGAGTGGCGCAGGCGAAGCCAAGTTTATCAGAGCGCAGCGAATGCCCGCCGTGTTGCGCACCAGCATACGGTCATCTCATAACGAAACCACCATTTACGCCCCAAAACCCGAAGATTATTCACTCCCTAGACTTCTCAACATTAGGCGGAACAGGATCATAACCCGCTTCACAAAAAGGATGACAACGACAAATACGTTTGGTCGCCAGCCAGCTGCCTTTAATGGAGCCGTGAACATTGACCGCTTCAATAGCGTAAGTAGAGCAGGTTGGGATAAAACGGCAGCGAGGGCCAGTTAGAGGGCTTATGGTTAGCTGGTAAAAACGTACCAGGGCGGTTAGCAGCCTTTGCAACGGTGAGCGAGCTTTTGCCATAATTTTTTCAATTGTGCGGTTAATTCTTCGTTGCTGAGTTTGTCGGTGCCATTTTTTGCCATCACAATGATGTCAATATTGGGCAGGTCGTGTTGACCAAGACGAAAGCTTTCTCGGGTTAATCGTTTGATACGATTGCGGGCGACGGCTTTTTTGACGCGTTTTTTAGCAATAGTTAACCCTAAACGAGGTTTACCAAGGGTATTGGGTTTGGCTAAAAAGGTAAAAGCAGAAGAGGAGGCTACAACAGGTTTTTGAAATACAGGAGTGAAATCTGAGGGAGTCAATAATCTTGACTCCCTCAAAAAGGTTAATTCTGCCATTAAAATAGCGGAACTAAGCGCATAAACGTGCGCGGCCTTTAGCACGACGACGTGCTAAGACTTTACGACCGTTTACAGTAGCCATACGGGCACGGAATCCGTGTGTACGCTTACGCTTTATGACACTAGGTTGAAATGTTCTTTTCATCGTCTTTCCATCAAATTCTTAGGTTCAATTAAGGGATATAAGCTAACACTGGTTAAAAGCTGTTAAAAAGTAACCAATAACTGAGGTGAAAAAAGAGGCGAGATTTTATTCATTTATCTCAACCTTGTCAAGGCGTTTGTATTGAATGTAAGCAACAAAAGCGCAAAATGGCAATATTACTGTGATCTTTACGATTATTTTAATGATCCAAGTGAAGATCGTTAACAATCAAAGAAAAAGATCATTAGTGGTGATTATTTTTTTGCTGGGGAATAAGCCCTTAAAACAATCGGGCCGATTGGCGAATTGATTGATGTTCATCAATCAATTCCTCTGGTTGGTTTATCGGGCTTCGACCCGGGTTAAATTAATATCGCCGACAATTGCAATAGTTGTGGGTATAGTTGGTTAATTGGTGTAAAATTTCTGGTCTTAATTTTAATCCACTGCCGGGAGTTTATGTGTATCAGGGTATCTGGAACAGTTGTCTACAGCTTTTAAAAGATGAACTTCCCCCTCAGCAATTTAGTATGTGGATCCGCCCGTTGCAAATTGATTGCTCCGAGGACACGCTAACGTTGTTTGCTCCAAACCGCTTCGTGCTGGATTGGGTTCGTGAAAAATATATTCATAAAATCAATGAAAATCTGGCGAGACTATGTGGCAATGATGCGCCGAAATTGCGCTTTGATGTGGGTAACAGACCCAATCGTGCCGCTAAAGTTAATCACCCCAGTGATAATCAAGCGCCTACCTTTAAAGGTACAAATAACCGAGTAGAGGTCGAAAGACAGGCGGTTAGTGCACCAGCACATAAATCAAACCTTAGAACCACTTATACCTTTGATAATTTTGTTCAGGGTAATTCAAATCAATTAGCGAAAGCCGCAGCCAGTCAGGTGGGTGATAATCCCGGTGCTGCCTATAATCCATTATTTATTTACGGTGGAACCGGCTTAGGTAAAACGCATTTGTTACACGCCGTGGGTAACGGCATTTTGAAGCAAAACCCGGATGCCAAAGTTATTTATATGCATTCTGAACGATTTGTTCAGGATATGGTTAAGGCGCTGCAAAACAATAAAATCGATCAATTCAAGCAATATTATCGCTCCGTCGATGCGTTATTGATTGATGATATTCAGTTTTTTGCCAAAAAAGAACGTAGCCAAGAAGAGTTTTTTCATACCTTTAATGCCTTGCTTGAAGGCAATCGGCAGATCATTTTAACCTCGGATCGCTACCCCAAAGAAATTGATGGGGTCGAAGATCGGCTTAAGAGTCGTTTTGGCTGGGGATTAACGATTTGCATTGAACCACCGGAGCTTGAAACCCGGGTGGCTATTTTGATGCAAAAAGCTCAACAAAGCGGGATCAAAATGCCAGAAGAGGTGGCTTTCTTTATTGCCAAACGGTTACGCTCAAATGTGCGCGAACTTGAAGGGGCATTAAATCGAGTTATAGCTAATGCTAACTTTACTGGCCGGGCAATTACGATTGATTTTGTTAAAGAAGCATTACGTGATTTGTTGGCACTGCATGATAAGTTAGTCACCATCGAAAATATTCAAAAAACCGTTGCTGAATATTATAAAATTCGGGTGTCGGATATTTTGTCAAAACGACGCAGTCGCTCAGTGGCACGACCACGACAAATGGCGATGGCGCTAGCTAAAGAATTGACCAACCACAGTTTACCTGAAATTGGTAACGCATTTGGCGGTAAGGACCACACTACGGTACTCCATGCTTGTCGAAAAATCAACTCATTACGTGAAGAGTCGCACGATATAAAAGATGATTATCAAAACTTGATAAGAACCCTTTCCTCATAGTTTGCAGGCAACAGATAAATGAATTTTACGATAAACAGAGATGATTTGTTGAAGCCGTTGGTATTGGTATCAGGTGCAATCGAACGACGTCACACCATGCCGGTACTTTCTAATGTATTGATTGAAGTGAGTCAAGGTAGGTTATCTTTAACGGGTACTGACTTGGAAGTTGAACTGGTTGCTACATCCGTCATCAACGACACTGGTTTAACTTTTAGAACGACAGTACCGGCCAAAAAATTATTGGATATTTGTAAAAGTTTACCAGACAGTGTGCAACTGAATGTTCAGGTCGAAGCTGAGTCCATGGTGATCAAAGCGGGTAAGAGTCGCTTTACGTTATCGACATTATCAGCAGATGAATATCCGAATCTAGATCACTGGGACGCGCAGGCGAGCTTTGAGTTGAAAAAGTCTGAGTTTCGTGGATTGATTGAAAGCACCCATTTTGCCATGGCTAATCAGGATGTAAGGTATTATCTCAATGGCATGTTTTTAGAAGTCGAAAATAATATTATTCGTACTGTTTCAACCGACGGACATCGATTGGCATTAAGTTCGCTGACGATTGATTTTTCATATGCTGAGCCGGTGAGTATTATTATACCCCGTAAAGGTATTATGGAAGTGTTGCGACTTATCCCCGATGGTGATGAATTAGTAGTAATTGATATTGGTACTAATCACATTCGCATCACGGATAACGACTTTACATTTACCAGTAAATTGGTTGATGGACGTTTCCCTGATTATCGTCGAGTGATGCCGCTTAATGGTGACAAGTTTGTTGTTGCCAGACGTGATGTGTTAAAAGATGCATTTCACCGCGTCTCTATTTTATCTAATGAACGTTTTCGTGGTGTACGCTTAAACCTCACCAGTGGCGAATTACATATCTCGGCCAATAATCCAGAGCAGGAGCAGGCTGAGGAAGCGGTTGATGTACAGTACGAGGGTATTGACCTCGAATTGGGCTTTAACGTCAGCTACTTGCTGGATGTGCTAAATAACCTGCGTTGTGAAGAGGTTCAGTTTACCTTGATCGATTCAATCAGTAGTGTATTGATTCAGGCAGTCGGACGTACAGATTTGACTTATGTCGTTATGCCAATGCGCCTTTAGTCAAGGTTACTAGATGTCATTAAACCAAATAAATATTGCTGATTTCAGAAACTTTTCACAGTTGATGCTAACCCCTTGTCAAGATATTAATTTCATTGTTGGTGAAAATGGTAGCGGTAAAACCAGTTTGCTGGAGGCTATTTATTACTTGAGCCGTGGACGCTCTTTTAATACGACAAACCATGGTAAGGTTATTCGCTTTGACCAGGATAGTTTTGTTATTCGAGCTAAGGTGGTTAACCGTGAAGATGAATACGAAGATGAGTTGCCAATCGGCATCAGACGTTTTCGTAATAATGATATTGATATTAGAATTGATGGACAGACTGAAAAGAAAGTGTCGCTTCTAGCAAAAATATTACCGGTTCAGTTGATCACTCCAGAGAGTTTTAAGCTGTTTTTTGGTGGTCCAAAAGAGCGTCGTCACTTTTTTGATTTTGGATTGTTTCACGTGAAACAATCATTTTATCAAGATTGGTTACGTTTCACCAAAATTCATAAACATCGTAATGCGTTGTTAAAAAAAAGACCTCGGTTTTACAACGATGAATTTGCTTATTGGGATGGTGAGTTTTGTCGTTTGGCAGAAATTATTAGCGATAATCGACAAGAGTATTTAGATTTATTTTCTCGACAGTTCGATGAAATAAATATGAATATTCCGAGCATTTTAACTGATGCTCAAATGACTTTTCAGTTGAGTAAAGGGTATCAATCAGACGTTACTCTAACAGAGCAACTTAAAAATGCTTTCGAAAAAGACGTTAAATTTGGTTATACCTCGGTAGGGCCGCATAAGTCTGATGTTAAAATAAAGTCATCAAAACGGCTGGTAGAAGATGTGTTTTCGCGAGGGCAACTTAAACTGCTGCTGTATGTGATTAAGCTTTTACAAAGTGATATCATAAGCGTCGATGGCGTAAAGCCGGTGATGTTGATTGATGACATTGGCTCAGAAGTGGATAAAAATAACTTGAAGAAAATATTTGAATTTTTGCAATCTTCAAGTCAAACCCAGTTTTTTATCTCCAGTCTCGACCATGAGATTGCTGACTATTTGGCTGAAGATGCAAAAAATCACTCTATGTTTCACGTGAAACATGGAACAATAAAACAGACAATTGGAAATAAATATGAGTGAAAGTAACTACGATTCTTCCAGTATCAAAGTTTTAAAAGGGCTCGATGCGGTAAGAAAACGTCCCGGCATGTACATTGGTGATACGGACGATGGCTCCGGTTTACATCATATGGTTTTTGAAGTCGTCGATAATTCAATTGATGAAGCACTGGCGGGTCACTGTAGTGAGATCAGTATTATAATTCATACTGATGGCTCGGTATCTGTAAGAGATAATGGCCGGGGTATACCAACAGAAGTGCATGAAGAAGGCACTTCAGCAGCTGAGGTTATCATGACGGTTTTACATGCCGGTGGTAAATTTGATGATAACTCCTATAAAATCTCAGGTGGGTTACACGGTGTAGGTGTATCAGTTGTAAATGCTTTATCGTCAAAATTGCAGTTAACTATTCGTCGTCAAGGTAAAGTTCATGATCAGACTTATCACTTAGGAGTGCCTGAGAAACCGTTGGAGATGATTGGTGAAACGACAGAGAATGGCACCGAAATTCGTTTTTGGCCTAGTACTGAAATATTCACAGATGTTAAGTATCACTACGATATATTATTAAAACGATTACGTGAATTGTCATTCTTAAACTCTGGTATCAAGATTGTTTTGTTTGATGAGCGCGATGATAAAACGGATACGTTTAAATATGAGGGTGGTATTCGCACTTTTGTTGAGTATCTTAATCAGAATAAGACCACCATTCATTCTAAGCCATTTGATTTTCTTACCGAGCGTGAAGACGGTATTAGTGTTGAAGTATCAATGCAATGGAATGATGGTTTCCAGGAAAATATTCTTTGTTACACCAACAATATTCCACAGCGTGATGGTGGTACTCACTTAGCGGGTTTCCGCTCCGCTTTGACTCGTACGCTTAATACTTATATGGATAAAGAAGGCTACAGTAAAAAAGCCAAAACTAATGCGTCGGGTGATGATGCCCGAGAAGGTTTGGTTGCGGTTATATCAGTTAAAGTGCCTGATCCTAAGTTCTCTTCACAGACTAAAGATAAGCTGGTTTCTTCTGAGGTTAAAGCGGCAGTCGAAAGTGCCATGACTGAAAAGCTTAATGAATACTTACTTGAAAATCCTTCAGATGCCAAAACTGTCGTCAACAAAATTATTGATGCGGCCAGGGCTCGTGAAGCGGCAAGAAAAGCCCGCGATATGACTCGCCGTAAAGGGGCTCTGGATTTAGCTGGTTTACCAGGTAAGCTAGCGGATTGTCAGGAAAAAGATCCGGCGTTATCTGAAATCTATATTGTGGAAGGGGACTCTGCTGGCGGCTCAGCCAAGCAGGGACGTAACCGAAAAAACCAGGCTATCTTGCCACTCAAAGGTAAAATTCTTAACGTCGAAAAAGCCCGTTTTGATAAGATGCTGGGTTCTCAGGAAGTAGCCACGTTAATCAAAGCGTTAGGCTGTGGTATTGGTCGTGACGAATATAATCCAGAGAAATTACGTTATCATCAAATTATCATCATGACCGATGCGGACGTCGATGGTTCACACATTCGTACTTTGTTGCTGACTTTCTTTTACCGTCAAATGACGGAAATTGTTGAACGTGGTCATATTTATATTGCCCAGCCACCGTTGTACAAAGTGAAAAAAGGCAAGCAAGAACGTTACATTAAAGATGATCCGGGTTTGACAGAATATTTGACGGGTTTGGCACTTGAAAAAGCCTCGTTGCATGTTAACGAAGATGCGCCGCCAATTAGCGGACCGGCTCTTGAAACCTTGGTAAATCAATATTACGAGGTTAATAAAATCATTGCTAACTTATCTCGTAAAATTCCAAAAGAGTTACTTGAGCGACTGGTTTATCAAAGAGCGCTGACCGTTGAGCAAGTAAGAGATCGTTCATTCAGTGAGAGCTGGCTTGAATCATTTATTATTCGGCTTGAAGAACATGAAGTTGATGGTGGTTTGTATAGTGGTGACGTTGTTGAAGATCTTGAACGCAACTTGTTTACACCAAAAATTACTATTCGTAAGCATGGCATTGATAACGACTACAATATTAATCATGACTTCATTACCTCAATGGATTATGACAAAATTGCTAAATTAGGTGAGCAAATTGCTGAGCTGATTGAACCGGGTGCTTACATATTACGTGGCGAGAAAAAGCAGGAGATTAAATCTTTTGTTGAAGCGGTAGAGTGGTTACTAAGTGAATCTAAACGTGGACTTTACATTCAGCGTTACAAAGGACTGGGTGAGATGAACCCCGATCAGTTGTGGGAAACGACAATGGACCCAGCGGCTCGTCGTATGTTGCAGGTAACCATTGAAGACGCTATAGGTGCTGATCAATTGTTTACTTGTCTTATGGGCGACCAAGTCGAACCACGACGTGAGTTCATTGAAAGTAATGCGCTTAAGGTGGCTAACCTTGACGTGTAGTTTTTAGTGCCACCATTAATAGTAAATGAGTTTATGATAAAACCCAGGCAATTATGTCTGGGTTTTGAGTGTTAAGTGACAACAAAAAAACAAAATAGAAGAAGCTAATTAATTATGGCTAAGTATGACGTAAAAACATTTCAAGGTCTGATCCTGGCATTACAGGATTATTGGGCTAGGCAAGGTTGCATCATTGTTCAACCGCTTGATTTAGAAGTCGGTGCCGGCACTTTCCATCCAATGACCTTTTTAAAGTCAATTGGCCCTGAGCCAATGAGTAGTGCTTTTGTCCAACCTTGTCGTCGACCTACTGATGGTCGTTACGGTGAAAACCCTAATCGTTTACAACATTACTATCAATTTCAGGTGATGTTAAAACCTTCGCCAGATAATATCCAGGAACTGTATCTGGCGTCTCTACGTGAGCTGGGTATCGATACCTTGGTTCATGATATCCGTTTTGTTGAAGACAACTGGGAATCACCAACGCTGGGTGCGTGGGGATTGGGCTGGGAAATTTGGCTTGATGGTATGGAAGTCACTCAGTTCACTTATTTTCAGCAAGTGGGTGGAATAGAGTGTTCACCGGTGACCGGCGAAATCACTTATGGTCTTGAGCGCCTAGCGATGTACATTCAAGAAGTCGACAGTATTTATGATCTGGTCTGGACAGATGGTCCACTAGGTAAAGTGACTTATGGTGATGTGTTCCATCAAAACGAAGTGGAGCAATCTACCTATAACTTTGAATATGCTGATGTTGATGCGTTATTTTTGTTATTTGATCAATGTGAAAAAGCATCGCAACAATTGATTGAAGCTAACTTACCTTTACCGGCTTATGAAAAAGTGATGAAGGCATCTCACGCCTTTAATATGCTTGATGCCCGACATGCTATTTCGGTGACTGAAAGACAGCGCTATATTTTACGAGTCCGTGCGTTATCAAAAGCTTGTGCACAATCGTATTATGATGCCCGGGAAGCATTAGGTTTTCCTTTGTGTAAATCAGCTGATCAAGTAACTAACTCAGGGCAGGATAAATAACATGAATACAGATAATCTATTAGTTGAGATAGGTACTGAAGAGCTGCCACCAAAATCATTAAAAAAATTGGCACAAGCGTTTGCTGATAATACTCAGGCCGAACTCGAAAAGCTCAAGCTTGATTTTACTGAAGTTACCTGGTTGGCGTCACCAAGACGTTTGGCGATTAAAGTTCAGGGGCTTGCAGCGGCTCAGCAAGATGTGATTATTGAAAAACGTGGCCCTGCTATAAGTGTTGCATTTGATGCCGCTGGCGAGCCAACCAAGGCTGCTATCGGTTGGGCAAGAGGCAACGGTATTACAGTTGAGTTGGCGCAGCGACTCGAAACCGACAAAGGTACTTGGTTGTTGCACAAAGCTCAAGTGAAGGGTAAAGACATTGCACAATTGATCCCCGGCGTTATTGCTAACGCGTTGAGTAAGCTGCCCATTCCAAAAATGATGAAATGGGGTAACAGTAAAATTCAGTTTATTCGCCCGGTGCATACGGTAACGATGTTTTATGGCAGTAGCATGCTTAGTGGTGAGATCCTTGGTAAACAGGCGAGTAATGAAATTCGCGGTCATCGCTTCCATCATCAGGGAGTTGTTACGATTAATCATGCTGATGAATACGAAGACAGCCTTAATAAAGCCTATGTTTCCGTTAACTATGAGCAACGTAAGGCCACCGTTAAAGCTCAGGTTGAACAAGCCGCTCGTGACTTGTCCGGTATAGCTGTTATTGATGATGAGTTGCTTGATGAGGTGACCTCGTTGGTCGAATGGCCGGTGACTTTGGTGGGTAGCTTTGAAGAAGCGTTTTTGAATGTGCCATCTGAGGCGCTGATTTACACCATGAAGGATAATCAAAAATACTTTCCAGTGACTGATAAAGACGGCAAATTGCTGCCTAAATTCATTTTTGTCAGCAACATTGAAAGTAAAGACCCCCAACAAATCATTCATGGTAACGAAAAGGTCATTCGTCCGCGTTTAGCCGATGCGGAGTTCTTTTTCAATACGGACAAAAAAACTCCGTTAGGCGAGCGATTGCAAAGTCTTGAAACGGTGTTATTTCAAAAGCAGTTGGGTACGTTAAAAGATAAGTCAGTTCGTATTGCTGAGCTTTCTGCTTTTATAGCGGATCAAATTGGCGCGGATATCAATCATGCGTCACGAGCTGGATTGCTCAGTAAAACGGATTTAATGACCGATATGGTAGTAGAGTTCCCGGGTATTCAAGGGGTTATGGGCATGTATTATGCGCGTCATGATGGCGAACATGATTTGGTTGCCACCGCATTAAACGAGCAGTATCAGCCACGTTTTGCTGGTGATGAGTTACCTTCATCACCAGTTAGCTGCGCTGTTGCCATTGCTGATAAAGTGGATTCGTTGGTTGGAATATTTGGTATTGGTCAGCCGCCTAAAGCGGATAAAGATCCGTTTGCTTTGCGTCGTGCCGCGATTGGTATTTTACGAATTATTGTCGAAAAAGATTTACCGCTGGATTTGACCCAAATGATCGATAAATCAATGACCTTGTATGGTGATAAACTGACGGCTGATAATATTCAAGCCAATGTGATTGATTTTGTACTGGGCCGCTTTAGAGCTTGGTATCAGGAACAATCAATCCATGTTGATGTTATTCAGGCGGTTTTGGCTCTGCGTCCAACTCGTCCTGCTGACTTTGATAAGCGTGTTCAAGCGGTAACGCACTTTTTAACCCTTGATGGTGCTCAGTCACTGGCAGCGGCTAATAAGCGGGTAAGTAACATTCTCAACAAGTTTACAGGTGAGTTGCCGAGTGATATTGATGTGGCTTTACTTGAGTTGGATGAAGAAAAAGCGCTGGCTAGTTTGGTTGAGCAAAAATCTCAGGCACTTGAAGCGGTTTATGCGGCGGGTGATTATCAACAAGCGCTGGTGTCTTTGGCCGATTTAAAAGACCCGGTAGATTCGTTCTTTGATAATGTTATGGTAATGGCTGATGATGAAGCGGTTAAACATAATCGCCTGGCATTGTTAAATAAGCTGCACAGCTTGTTTTTACAAACGGCTGATATTTCGTTATTACAATAATCGTCGCTCTGTATGAGCAAAGACTAATGAGTTACCTGACAGGCGGGGTCATCCCCCGTTTGCCAGCTCATTTTCATATCAAAACCTAGCTCAACACCTTATTAATAGCATTGTTTAATGCCACACTTACCTTACTGTTCATTTCTACTCGTTCTTTTTCACTGAGAAAAAAAGCCATATCGACGGCATGATGGGCATAACGTGAGGGTAAATTATTCATTGCCAGACAGGCGATGTCGCTAAGTATGTCTTCATCATCTTCAAGGTCGCCGGATATGATGAGCTGGTTTATCTCTTCAAGTAATAAATGTTCGTAATAGTTTTGGATCTCTATGGTCATATTCAAAGCCTTTTATTGTTACTATTTGCCACTTACTATGATTGCGGCAGTTTGATTTTAAATGTCTCACCAAAATATAGATTATATCAGTCGATTTTACGAATTTTTGCTCTCGTTATTGCTGACTTTAGCGGCCAGTTCGGTTGCACTTAACGGCGGTCGGCGTTTGCTATGATCAAGATAACTCTGGAGAAATTCGAAAATGGCTTTGGGGTTGTCGCCATTGGCAATTCTGATAAACGCATCTTTGATTAATGACTGGTGTAAGCGGGTTTCGTTACTCAAGTCACCAAGCTTTTTGGCTAGAGGACCTGTAATACCATAGGCGATGAGTGCTCCATAAAGGGTGGTCAGCAAAGCAACAGACATACTCAATCCGATAGTTTTAGGATCATCCATTGTCAATAACATCCCTACCAGACCTATCAAGGTTCCTACCATGCCCATTGAGGGGGCTGTTTCAGTAAAAGAATTAAGGACTTTAACTGAGGCGGTATTACGCTCTTTGGTTAAATAGATTTCTTTGGTTAAGGTCACTTCGAGTGCTTCGCTGGTGTGACCGTCAATCAGTAAATGAGTGGCCTTGGTCATAAAGGGATCTTCAACCTCAACGGCTTCGAGGGCCAGGTAACCACCACTGCGAGCCATTTCCGCCAGCTCGACAAGCTTGTCGATGGTATCCGGCAAGTGGGTGTTAGGTAATTTAAAGGCGTGACGAATGTTATAAAGCGCATCGAAAAAAACATTGATGCGATGACTGATCATCACCGCCCCAAAGGTGCCAACCACCACAATAAAAATCGATGGCAGATTAATAAAACTGACCATGGGCACACCGCTGGCAATGATACCGCCAATGATTGCCACGACCAAAAGTGCCAGGCCAAAGCCGCTGCCTTTATCCATAACGTGTCTCGCTGTTGGTTAAATTAGTTTTCATGAGTGTTTTTGCCATCTGGTAATTTAAGTGATTTTAGCTCTGTTGCTTTACCGTGGGTGATGATGACTTCAACCCGACGGTTTCTTTGCCGGGCCAAACGGGTATCCCTGTCTATCAGTGGCTGGTTACTGGCAAAACCAGATACGCTCATACGGGAGGTATCAAAGCTATCGACCCTAGTCATTTGAGTGGCTACCGCTACAGCCCGTTTAGCGGATAAATCCCAGTTATTGTCAAATAAGTCCGAGTTAATCGGTTGATTATCTGTATGTCCAGCAACGCTGATAGCCCCGGGCATATCATTGAGCAAAAGGGCAATTTTCATTATTGTGGGTTTGAAGCGAGGCTGTAAAAAAGCCGAAGCGGAGCCAAATGCGCCTTTTTCGTGAATGCGAATAATAATTTGCTGACCGAGGTTTTCAAGTTCCAGTGCACCTTGATCAATTTCGCCCTGTAATTGCATTTTTAGTTTATCATAACGGTCTTGATTGGCCTTTGCCTGAGCTTGTTGTTGACGGGCTCGTGTAGCTTCAAGCAATTCATCGTCTATACGTTGTTGTTCACTGCGGTCGAGGAACTCTTCGCTGGAGTCGCGGGTGGTTTGTTCGATTTGCTTCATTGGCGTGGGGTCAGGTTTACCCGGACTAAACTCATCAAATATGACACTGGTGCCCTTGGGGATATCCTCAAGCCTGATCTCGTTTTGCAGGCCAAATGCCTGTTTCATCGAACCAGCGATCAGTTTGAACTTTTGCGCATCAATTTCAGAAAAAGATAGCAGCAACACAAAAAAGGCCATTAACAGCGCCATCATGTCGGCGAAAGTTGCCATCCAGCCGGGCAACCCAGCTGGTTTTTCATCATTGTCAGTATCAAACTCGTCAGACATAAATTGCTATTATTGTACTTGGCTACGTTGTGATAGTCAGCCTAGCAGGTTTTTGGGGATGTCGCAAAAGCTCATGGTTTGCCGAACACTGCTATTTTATAAATAGTGTATAAACGAAAAAACCGAGCCAACTTAATCCAAGTAATATCCAGGGCAGTATCTTACTATTTGCAGATGACTGTTCATCAATGTGTGGTGTTTCACCGCTATCATCTGTGGTACTTCTTTGATTCACTTTTTTTAGCTTTTTATCTAGCTCGCGGGATTTTCCTTTGTGCTGCTTTTTATATTGTTCAATGCCCTTTTGAATACCTTGAGCGATGAGTTTAGTCTGCTCTTTGGTTTGCCCTGGGCGTTGGGTGCCTTTTGCAATAGCCATCGACTCGTTGACGACCTCAGGGGAGGGAGCCGCATTGTTTTTATACTTTGCCATGAGCGTTCCTTATGTTGTGGCTTGGTGCAGCCGGGCTTGATAGCGCTGTGCCTGATGTAGCTGTTTGTTAATTTGCTGGCTGAACAATAATGAAACACCAGCAAGCCCGGCACCAATATAAAACACTAATGAGGGGTTAACCATCCATAACAAGCCAAATAATGCCGGTATGATGACGGCGGCAATATGGTTGATAGTAAAGCTGACCCCGGCGGTGCTGGCAATATCTGCCGGATCGGCGATTTTTTGAAAGAAAGTTTTAACGGCTATCGCCATGGCGAAAAAGATATGGTCAACAACATATAAACCAGCAGCCAAATGTTGGTTTTCAACCAGCGCGTAACCGATAAAAACCAGCACTAAGCCCGCATATTCAAAGGTTAGCGCTTTTTGTTCGCCTATTTTGCCAATTAACTGGCCTATTTTCGGCCCTAAATATAAGTTAAGGACATGATTTACAATATATAAAAGGGCAATGTCTGATACCTGGTAGTTAAACTTTTCAACCATCATAAACCCGGCAAACACCATAAATATCTGTCGTCGAGCACCACTTAAAAAGGTCAGCGCATAAAACAACCAGTAGCGCTTGCGCATCAGTAAATGCTTGTGTTGCTGAATATCGGTGGTAAATATTGGGAACGAAGTGGCGATGACAACGAGTAATAACAAACCTACACCACCAAACAGTAAGTAAGCTGCCTGATACTCGATAACAAAAACATTAAAACATAACCAAATCGTGCCATAAGCCACTAATGAAGCGGCGCTTTTGACGGATATTAGTTGGCCCATTACTGCCGGGGTTTCTTCTTTTTTGAGGTATTGTAGCTGTAATGAGGTATTAATGGTTTCAAAGTAGTGAAAGCCGACGGACATTAGAACTGTTGTTGCATACAAACCATATTCAAAAGGAAAGTATCCGGTCAGCGCAACACCTATAGTGAGCATAGCTAAAGAGATCAGAGCGAGTTTTTGTTCAGCGATGGCCAGTAACAAAAACACTACAGTAAAAGCAAGAAACCCTGGCACCTCTCGCAGACTTTGTAACATGCCGATTTCGACACCGGTAAAGTTTACTGCATCAATGGCGAAGTTATTGAGTAATGCCAACCAGCCGGCAAAAGTGAATGACATTAAAATTGAGGTTAGGACCAAGAACATTTTTTTGCTGCGCAAGTGACTGGGTAACATGGTTTTTCCATTTGCTGGTTTACAGCGTAGCACATTAGCACAACCGGGTAGCTTTGGTAAATGACAAGCCGTTTTCGTTCCTTGAACTGTAATCAATTACCTGTATAGTGTGAACATATAATGAAGTGATCTCCCGGATCTAGGTGGATATGATGTTTTTTACAGAAAAGTTTGTTAAGTGTTTGTTGACGCTGGTTTTTGCTGGGTTGCTTGGTGCGTGTTCTGATGGCAATAATGTCGCTCAAACAACAGCGCAAAGCAGTAGTACGGCGCTTAATGGATCAGCAAAACCCGCTTTAATTGTTTATAAGAGTGAAACTTGCGGTTGTTGTAAAAAGTGGGTTGAGCATTTAAATGAGAATGGTTTTGTTGCAACGCCACACAACAGCGTTGATTTAAGTACGCTAAAAACAGATAAAGGTATTGCTCCTCGTTACCAGTCTTGTCATACCGGGGTATCAGCAGATGGTTATGTTTTTGAAGGTCATATTCCGGCCAAATACATTAAGCAATTTTTACAAAACCCCCCAGCGGATGCACTTGGTTTATCGGTGCCTGCTATGCCGGTAGGGAGTCCGGGGATGGAAGTGGGTGACAAATTCATGCCATACAATGTGTTATTGCTCAAAAGTGATGGTAGTGTGCAAACTTATGCCAAGATTAAGACGGCTCAACAACAATATTAATACATCGTCTTGGCATCATGCTCAGCTCTTGATCCAGCTCAGCAGTTGATTATTAGCAGGCATAGCCAAATCCTCTAACAGCGTTAGCCCATTGCTATGGGCTAATTGGTTAACTGCTTCAAAGTCTCTGATACCACTTAAAACATCTCTGTTTTTCAGCCAGATATCAAAATCGCCGTTACTGGGGCTGGTAAATTCATTATTATAACGAAATGGCCCATAAACACATAAAATGCCATTGCTAGCCAATTGCTTTGCCGAGCGCTCAAAAAAATCAATCACCTCTTGCCATGACATGATATGTAAACTATTGGCGCTAAATATGCCGTCATAGTCAACTCCAGGGTGCCAGGGGGTTTGGCTCAAGTCTAGCTGCAATGGTGCCTGCACATTGGCAGGGCGTTCAGTGAGGTTTTCTTGCAGACCAGTAAAGTAAAAATCCAAATCACTGGGTTGCCAGTCAATATGAGGTAATTGCTCAGCAAAGTGCAGTACATGTTGCCCCGAACCACTACCCACTTCCAATACCTTTCGACATTGGGCGAACACATGGGTTAACTGCTGCGTGATCACCTCTTTATTGCGATCGCTAGACGGTGAATAATTTAACATTAGTCCTCACTTTCGCTTGGTTTGATCCTGATCCCCTTAGGTTCGATGGTGATCAGCCCTTGCTTGAACAAACCACCAATGGTTTGTTTGTAAATGCGTTTACTGACACTGAATTTCTTATAGATAACTTCTGGTGGGCTTTTGTCAGAAATAGCCAGATAACCGCCGAGTTTATTCAATTCATCCAACACTTTTTGGGATAAAGCATCCCTTTGTTCACCTGCCGGGCGGGTTAATGACAAGTCTATTTTGCCATCTTCACGAATGCGTTTGATGTAACCTTTGCGTTTGGCACCGGGTTTGAGGTATTCGAACACTTCATCTTTATAAATTACGCCCCAATGGGCACTGTTAACAATCGCTTTAAAACCGAGATCCGTTTGTCCACCAATAATTAAATCTACGCATTCACCCGCTTGATATTTAACTTCGGTGTGATCAAGAAACTTGTCAATTTTGGCTGATGCAGTTATGCGTCTATCTACCCGGTCGATATAGATAAAAACCAAATAACGTTTGCCGACTTCAAGACGTTGTTTTTGCTCGCCGTAAGGTACCATTAAGTCTTTCTCAAGACCCCAGTCCAAAAAAGTACCAGTGTCATTTACTGCGACAACCTCAAGGCTGGCAAATTCGCCGACTTTGGCATAAGGCTTACGGGTTGTGGCAATTATCCGGTCTTCTGAATCGAGATAAATAAAGACATCAACTTTATCGCCTACTTGACTGTCTGCTGGCACTTGTTTGGTTGGTAATAAAACTTCACCCAGGTCTGCACCGTCAAGATAAACGCCGAAATCGACCTGTTTTACAATTTCAAGCGTGTTGAATACACCAATTCTGGCCATGACTTATTTTTCCATTGATTTTTACTTTGATACACTGTGCGCAGTTTAATCGATCAGAGCAGCCGCGCAGAGGACTTTTTATTATTTTTTGTCTTTTATGTTTTTTGCCATTGTACGGTGTTACCTTCAAATGATTGACTTTAAGGTACGCAGGCTGGTGATTCCTTGAAAAAAACATGCAATTCACACTGTGCTTGATTATCCTTAAGGTTATTAATCTTTTTTACGCTAAAAAATAAACGGAAACCTCACAACGTCATGTTAAAAGTACTTGCCATCGGTTATGTCTGGCCCGAACCCAATTCTTCTGCTGCGGGCACTTATATGTTGTCATTGTTGAAGACTTTTTTGGCTGAGGGTTGGCAGGTCACGTTTGCAACACCAGCGGCACGTAGTGATCATATGGTTGATTTGGCTGAACTGGGTATAAACAGTGCGGCTATTGAGCTTAACAACACCAGTTTTGATCGCTACATTACTGATTTACGACCTGATATTGTTTTGTTCGACCGCTTTATGATGGAAGAGCAGTTTGGTTGGCGGGTCGAAAAGCATTGCCCGGATGCACTGCGATTGCTCGATACTGAAGATTTACACTTTTTACGTCAGGCCCGGCATCGTGCGTATAAGCAAAATCGTGAGGTCACAGTAGAAGATTTACACAGTGATATGGCTAAAAGGGAGATCGCGGCAATTTTACGCTGTGATTTGAGTTTAATTATTTCACAGACTGAGGTTGAGTTACTGAAAAACCAATATTCGGTTGATTCATCTTTGCTGTTGCATTTGCCCTTCATGCTCAAATTGACCGAGAAGCCACCGCCAGGTTATGAGCAAAGACAAGATTTTATTTCGATTGGCAACTTTCGCCATGCCCCAAACTGGGATGCGGTATTATGGTTACAGCAAAGTGTTTGGCCGCTGATCAAAAAGCAATTACCCAATGCTCAACTTAATATTTACGGTGCCTATCCACCACCTAAGGCGACGGCACTTAACGCACCAAAAAAAGGTTTTAATGTGCTGGGTTGGGCAAAAGATGCTAATCAGGTGATGCAACAGGCCAGAGTATGTTTGGCTCCGCTGCGTTTTGGTGCAGGTATTAAAGGGAAACTAGCCGATGCCATGTTAAATGGAACGCCTAATGTTACTACGCCAGTAGGGGCTGAGGCGATGGCAAATGGGCTGGACTGGAGTGGTTTTATTGAATCTTCTGCCCAGGGGGTTGCTGATAAAGCCGTGCTGTTGTACCAGGACAGTTTGCTGTGGAAAGACAGTCAACAAAAAGGGTTTGCGATCATTAAAGCCAATTATGATAAAACCCGTTTAGGAGAGCAACTGATCAAAGCGGTCAACTATCAGCGCGAGCATCTGCAAACCATCCGCAATAACAATTTCACCGGCGCTATGCTACGGCATCACTCCCACAAGAGCACCCAGTACATGGCACAATGGATAGAAGCCAAAAACAAGTAGAGCAAACCTTTTGTTATTTAAGCGTCGAGTACTGTAAGATCACGGCTGGTGATTTTAAGCAATAGCAAATCGCTCGCCCCCTCATCAATCAATAGGAAACAAAATGATTAAAGTGCTGGTAAATGGTGCCAACGGACGTATGGGTAAAGAAGCGGTTAAAGCGATTAGTGACGATCCGCAATTGACATTAGTAGGTGCTATTGGCCGGGACGATGATTTAGCCCAAAGCATTAAAACATTTCAAGCTGATGTAGTGGTTGATTTAACCACTGCTGCATCGGGTTATGACAATACCCAAACAATTATCAATAGTGGCGCAAGGCCAGTTATTGGCACCAGTGGTTTTGTCGCTGAGGCCGTTGAGCAATTACAGTAACTAGCTAGTGCCCGTCCAGAAACGCTAAGCCATTGAAAAATATAAAAAAAGAGTCAAAAAAGGAGGGTGAACTCCAATTTATAGTCTATAATTAATAGTAAGTGCTCATAAAGTGGTG
>JBLHHD010000005.1:0-20792 GCA_047614605.1 Alteromonadaceae bacterium | reverse complement strand
CATGGAGCGTCTGGCAATGATCAAGGAAGAGCAATTAGAGCGCACCGAAAAACTCACCCACCTTGGTGAATTAGTCGGCGAGCTAACGCACGAATTAAGCACCCCTTTGGGCATATCAAATACGGCAATCTCTTCACTCAGTGATAAAAACAGCCAGCTTTGCCTTGAATTAGGCGATGGCAAGTTGTCTAAATCCAGCCTTGAGACCTATCTTGAAGTGTCCGCCGAAAGCTTTGATATTGTCTTATCAAATACCTCTTATGCTTGTCAGCTGGTGGACAGTTTTAAACAAATTGTGGTGGGTGAATTTAGCGAAGCGGTGACAATTTATGAGTTAAAGCTGTTTTTGCAAAGCATTATTCATATTATGACGCCAAGGATAAAACGCTCTAACCAAACAATAGAGATTAGCTGTCCGGGTGATATAGTGATCAAGGGGCAAGCAGGAGCGCTGTCGCAGGTGATCATCAATTTAATCAACAATGCTCTGATTCATGCTTTTGCCTCTGACGAGCACGGTAAAATCGTTATTAATGCCGATCACCATGAGGATCAGGATAAAGTGCTCATCACGATTAAAGACACTGGCAGAGGAATGGATTATGCGAAAACCCAAAAGGTGTTCGACAAGTACTACACCACCAAGATGGGTGAAGGCGGTTCAGGCTTGGGTTTGTTTATCGTTAAAAACCTGGTCAAAGAGCAACTTAATGGCTCCATCGAATGCGAAAGCCAACCCGGTATGGGCACCTCTTTTACCATTTGTTTTCCGCTTAGATCGTAGGGTATCCCTGTACTAACGTGCTTGTCGTTGGCTGGCGCACCTATAATGAATATTTTTACCGCTAAACTACCAAATGAGCATGTTTTTTCATAGCCAAATGTTAAAGCATTGTATATAATTAGCACAGTATGAGCTTATTTGAATTTTGGCGGGTTTTTCTACGCTGCCAGATGCTTAATAACACTCATCTATTTTTCATTAAAAAAGCCTGAATTGGTTTTTATTTTACAGTAAAAAGGGAAACCCTATGATTAAGAAGTGTTTGATACCATTATTTATGTTCTTCGCGCTATTTAGCAGCTTTGGACACGCGACTAATTGGTATTATGGTGAAGTGGAATTTGCCGGGAAGGATCCCAGAGGGACCTTTTTGAGAATAACCCATTCTACCGATGGTACTGCAGAATTTCCATCGACTATGTTTCAAATTGAGGAATCGATGGACAACGAGGTTTTAGCGATGGGCATGGCAGCAATTGCCAGCAACAAGCTGCTCGTTATTGAAACTGACCTTAAAGATATTAATCCTGGTGAGCAGCCAAAAATCAAATCTGCTTATTTAACCAATAAATCATCTATTCGATAGTTTGATTGACCCTCAGTTCAGGGTATCGTCAGTAGAATATCCCGATACGTGTCATGTTTGTCACTGTCATGTTCGGGATGTTTTTAGTTTAGCACCTTAATTTTGGTTATATTCTATGACCAAATATGAATATTCAGGATGAACATCAATGAACACTCC
Organism: Alteromonadaceae bacterium; assembly: GCA_047614605.1. GTDB lineage: Bacteria > Pseudomonadota > Gammaproteobacteria > Enterobacterales > Alteromonadaceae > JABSOG01. Next base: position 19,263 of record JBLHHD010000005.1, on the reverse strand, counting down.
GTTTCATTTCTCCGGTGGTACTTTTAGCGCCTTTCGCCGAACGTTGTTGACGGTAAGCCTAATTGGCTTAACGCTCCACACAGCTCCTGTATTGGCCGAAGGTGAAACACCAATAAGCCGATATATTGAATCTTTCGAAAGTGGCACTTTAGCGCCTGGATGGGCCGTACCTGAAGATGCCACGATCGGCTGGCAAGTAGCCGCTTGTCCGTGTAAGGATGGGGCATTTAGTCTGCAAAGTATGTCAGGTGGAGCTGGCGAAAAGGCTCAGATCACCTTCAGTGGTTATTTTAAGTCAGGCACCTTGTTTTTTGACTGGTCTAATCAAACCCAAACTGAATTTCTTGTCGATAACGTGTCTTTTAAAGTTCTTAATATGCCTTCAAACGGCGAGTTCTTAACCGAGAGTTTTTACCTACCTGAGGGTACCCATACTTTGCGCTGGTCGGTAACTGATGCCGCCTCAGGTATGACTGTCGTTGACAAGCTGAGATTTTTATCAGGTGACCACGACAATGATGGTTTCCCGGATGATTTTGAATACGCCAATGGCTTTGATTATGGCGACCCGTCTGACGGTCTGGCAGACACCGATAATGATGGTTTGAGCAATGCTAGAGAATATGCTTTAGGTAGTGATCTTAAAAACAGCGATAGCGATGGCGATGGCCTCAGCGATGGCGATGAAGTGACTATTTATAATACCTCACCAACCAAAAAAGACAGCGATAATGATAGGATGCCAGATGACTGGGAAGTCGCTTTTGGTCTTAACGCCAGCCTCTATAATGGCACAGAGGATGAAGATGGTGATGGTGTCAGTAACTTTTATGAATACCTCATCGGCACCGATCCAATTAATAGTGCAAATAAACCCGTCACACTAACTGACGTAGAATACTCTTTTGAAGAGTCACCATGGCAGCTGCCACCGGGTTGGCATACTGAGGTTTCGGATGATGCTAGCTGGGCAGTAACAAACACTCAAGCCAGTGATGATGAGCACAGCTTGGCCGCCTTTAATAATTTTTCAGACCTCGAAACGGCTTTATTGACCTTGTCGGGGGTTTTTGAAGAGGGACTGCTCAGTTTTGACATTAAAGTATCGGCTGATAATAATGCACCCGTCAAGTTTTCTATTGATAATCAGTATAGTGACAACACCGATTTTACCAATGCAACCGATTGGCACAGACACTCCGTTTATCTGACTGGTAAAGAGCAGACTATAAGATGGTATTACCAGCATCATAATTCCCAGGACTCACAACAGCCTGACAAGGCTAATTTGTGGCTGGATAATATCAAGTTTGTTGCCTTAACGATTGACAGTGATAATGATGGCTTACCCGATCACTGGGAGATTACTCAGGGGCTTGATCCACAGGATGGTGATGATGCCCTATTAGACAATGACAATGACGGTTTGACCAATTTACAGGAATACCAAATAGGTACGTCAGTGTTAAACGCGGATTCGGACAATGATGGTTTAAGTGATAGTGAAGAATTGGCATTACAGACCAATCCGTTAAGTAATGATACTGATGGCGACGGTATGCCGGATTTGTGGGAAGTGCAACAAGGACTCGACCCTTTGACCGATGATGCCGCAGCCGATAGTGACGGTGACGGTTATACTAATATTGGCGAATATCGGCTTGGTTCCAGTCCTGTGGATAGTAATGATTCTCCAACGGTCATTGATCAATATCATGAATCTTTTGAAGCGGGTGTATTAGCGGCGAACTGGCGAATGCCAGATGTTATAGTCCGTGATTTCGGTTACGATTTTCCTATTGATATCAATAAGCCCTGGGTAATTAATGACGAGTTCAGCAGCGATGGTCAGTATAGCCTCGGTAGTGTAATGGCAGAGCCGGATGGGGCTGACACGCGTGGTATGCGTTTTGACGGGATTTTCAAAGGCGGAGAAGTTCGTTTTGATGTAAGAAAAACCACAGAAACGGTTGAACAATTTGGTTTTGCATTTTTAATTAGCAGTAGAGATAAAGATAGCCAGCAAGGCGAGGTGAGACAAACTTGGCAAGGTCAGGTGACCACTCAATGGCAACAAGTCACGATGATGTTGCCTGAGGGCTATAATCGCCTCGACTGGATTTACAGTACCCAAAGTGATGGGCAGATCGTGATTGATAACTTCAGTATCAATCACGACAGTGATAGTGACGGTATGCCGGACCACTGGGAGGTGCAGTTTAATTTAGATATCAATAACTCCGCTGATGCACAAGATGATCGGGATAATGATGGATTAAGCAATCTAGCCGAATATCAGATCAACAGCTTACCAGATACCCCTGACACTGACGGCGATGGTTTGAGCGATCATGATGAAGTTACAATTTATAATACTTCAGCGACGAGCCTCGACAGTGATGAAGATGGCTTTAGCGATGATTGGGAAGTCCGGTTTGGCTTTGATCCGGTGATCAAAAATGACCACGACACCGATACTGATGAAGACGGTTTTAGTAACTGGCAGGAGTGGTTGCTCGATAGTTCACCGCTTGACTCATTGTCACAACCGACCATGGTTAAGCGGTATCTCGCTTCATTTGACAATGATACCTTGCCACAACACTGGCGTGCCAGCGGCAATAATTCCTGGAGTCTCAGTGAAAATGGTTTCTCGTGCAGCAATTCTAGTTACGACCTTTCAGAGTCTTGTATCATGCAATGGACGGGTTATTTTGACGATGGTCAATTGTTGTTAAATGGCAGTGGCAGTGTATATGTTTATCATGGTCATCATCAAGGTTACGAGTATGTTTCTCTAGTCAAAGTTGAAATTGATGATGTGCTGCAAGAATGGCAGTCAAAGCCAGGTTTACGTTACGTCATTGCACCTGTCAATAAAGGAGTTCACACCATTCGTTTCCATTATACTTCTTTTGTTAGCGGGGGGGGCAGTGCTCAGGCATCAGTCGAACAAATCCGTTACTTTCCATCTGAACTGGATTCAGATAATGATGGCCTGCCAGATTTGTGGGAATATCAAAATGGGCTTGACATGGATAACCCTGCCGCCGATGCTCAGGACAGTGATAACGATGGGTTGACTGATGCTGCTGAAATGGCACTGGGTACCAATCCGCTATTGGCAGACAGTGACTTTGATGGCATCAGTGATAACGATGAGCTCAATATTCACCTGACCAATCCACTCAACAAAGATTCTGACAATGATGGTCACCTCGATAGTTGGGAAATTGATCATCAACTCGACCCGTTAACCCCCAATGACTTGTCTGTTGACAGTGATGTCGATGGCTATAGTGATTTTCATGAAATGTTAGCAGGTACCGACAGGGATGATACCGATGATCAGCCGCTATTACTCCGGTCTTTTATCGATACCTTTGAAGATGCACCAACACTGAACCCCGGCTGGCGCGTACCAGCTGATTCCCATGTCAGTTGGGAAGTGACACCGGGTAAAATTGACAGTGGTACTTTAACCGGTGAGCAACAGGCTATTGTGTATTTTAGTGGTAACTTCAGTGCCGGAAAACTATTTTTTCGCCATGATGGAGTCTATGAAGACGCCGCCTTCAGGATTGATGATCAGTCACCCCTAACGCTGCATAAACCCGATCTCTGGACAGGTCGTGACGGTAAAGAAAGTATCTCACTATCAGCCGGTTTTCATCTGCTGAGCTGGAAGGTGACTAACCGTGGTTTTAGTGCCTCACATCACTTTAGCTTTGACGGCATTCGTTTTATTGCTGCGTTAGATGATACCGATGGTGATGGTATCAATGACCTATGGGAATTTGAGCACGGACTGGATCTCAATGATAGTAATGATGCCTTGCTGGATGCCGATAATGACGGCTTAACCAATCTGCAAGAATTCTCTATAGGTACTGATATCAATCAAGCCGATACCGATGGCGATGGTTACACTGATGGCCTGGAGTTTACTTTGGGTATGGACCCACTGATTGGGAATCAACCCACCGATGATAGTGATAATGACGGTTATAGTGATGGTGATGAAATATCCTTAGGCACTTTGCCTATGGATAATACCTCAGTACCGCAGTTACAACTTCATTACCGGGAGTCCTTTGAAGGCACCGAGTTACCACTGACATGGGCATATTCACGAGATGACTGGTTGATTGCCAGTGATAATACCTATGATGGCAGTTTTAGCCTGCGTAGTCCGACACAGACTAATGATCGTGAGAACTCGGTCGAAAAAAGCTTATTGCTACAAGCGGGTGAGTTTTCATTTGTAGTGCGCACCGACACTGAGCAGGGTTTTGATACGTTGACCTTTAGCATTGATGGTCTGGAGCAGGTGATTGTATCGGGTAATAAAAATTGGCTACGGTTACGTTTTGACATCGAAGCTGGTTTGCATCGCTTTAAATGGACTTATAGCAAAGATAGCAATACCGATGTCGGTGAAGATGCAGTGTGGATTGACGATATTCGTTTTCATGCCACAGCCATCGACACTGATGGGGATGGTTTACCCGATGGTTGGGAAATTGACAACGGTCTCAATCACACTGATGCGACTGACGGGGCGCTTGACAGCGACGGTGATGGACTGAGCAATACTCAAGAATATCAGTTGGGGACTTTAGCCAACAGAAGTGATTCTGATGGTGACGGCATTGATGATAAGCAAGACCGCTTCCCGCTGGATGGCTCTGAATGGCTTGATACCGATGGCGATGGCATTGGCGACAATAGTGACCTACCTCCTGAGGCAGGGGAACCACAAGAGCCGGAAGAACCACAAGAGCCGGAAGAACCACAAGAGCCGGAAGAACCACAAGAGCCGGAAGAACCACAAGAACCAGAGGAGCCGCAGGAACCTCAAACAATAGGTTTTGAGCTAGGTGCGGTCTCGGTTGGAGAGTTTTCCAGACAAATTACTATTGACCTGGTACGCAGTTCAGTCGTAGGTCAGGTAAGTGTGTCTTATCTTACCGAGGATGGCACAGCCCTTAGCGGCAGTGATTATGTTGGCACTCAGGGGGTGATCACTTTTGTTGAAGGTCAGCTCAAACAGTCGCTACAAATTGAGCTGTTAGACGATGCGCTGGTTGAAGGTGATCAAACCTTTAAACTAAATCTGTTTGACCTCATTGGTGATGCGGTACTGGATAAAACCGAACTGACTGTAACAATAATCGATGACATGATTTTGGAGCAAGGCGAGGTCAGTTTTGTCACAGGCAACACTGACGTCTCTGAAAGTACAGGTACTTTGAGGGTCTACCTAACCAGAACCGGTGGGCTTGCCGGGCCGTACAGTATAGATATTAAAACATTTGCGAGCACTACAGGTAATAATGCCACACCATCACAAGATTATCAGGCGATTGACACTACCGTCACCTTTGCCGACGGCCAGGACAGTCAGTGGCTTGATTTAGTGATCAATGATGACAACATACTCGAATCTACCGAGTTTTTCTATTTGGGTTATCAGTTTGTTAATAACGATGGTGGCTCTATTAATAGCCGTTATATTAAAGTGACCATTATTGACGATGATGCCAATGCCGATGCCGATGGTGACGGTTATAGTAATCATCAGGAAGTTGCCGCTGGCAGTGATCCATTAGATATAAATTCGATACCTGCGGTACTCCAGTGGCTACCGCTATTGATGGGTAATGACAATTAGAAAAAGGGTTTAGCAATTTGTCCGGCCTGATTAAAAACCAGGCCGTTTTGTTATGTGGCTTTTAAAAAGTTGTAGGCGCTCAATTTAATGCTCAATGCAGAGCAACCAGAGCCGCTGTTGCAGGTGTTCATCCATTTAATCAATTACCCCCTATTCATATTTTCTCTGCTGCTGAGCCCTTTAAAATCATCATTAATGCACGAGTTTTTTATCGGGTGTGTCGTCGGCTGGCGGTCCATAGTGTGCAATGCTGCGCTTCACGTAAGAGACTTCGGGCTATAGGCTAGCTTTGTTAAAGATGATCGTCGGTATTCATCCATCCCACATTCAGCTCTTGTATTAGAAACATGAATAATTAGTTTTTTCATATATTTCAGTAGTATATAAACATTCATTATTTCTGATTGTTCCACAAATGAATCAAAAATATATTTTTTTGCTATTAAATAATTAATTACCTAAAAAAATATAAACCTAAGCAGTTGAAAAATATGAATATCTAAATAAATCAGTTTCTAAAAAAGCTGCGGAATGTGGGATCCATGACAGGGATTGTCCGGTTCGACATCCATGTCTCACGTTTTTTGTTTTTTGAAGCTGCGTTGGTCCGACACTTCGGCTATAGGCGGCTTTGTTAAAGATGATCGTCGGTATTCGTCCATGAAGGGATTGTCCGGTTCGACATCCATGTCTCACGTTTTTTGTTTTTAAACCTCCGCGCACTCGCTTCAAAAACAAAAAACCCCGTAAAGCATCGCTTTACGGGGTTTTTATTGACTTGCAATATAAGGGGTTAACCTTTTTTGCGCATCGTTTGAATCACTTTAAGCTGAGCAATTGCTTTGGCTAGTTCTGAAGCCGCTTCAGCGTAGTCGAAGTTGGCACCAGGGTTGGCTATGTGCTCTTCTGCTTTGCGTTTTGCGTCTTCAGCCGCGCTGGCGTCAAGGTCTTCACCGCGAATAGCACTATCGGCCAATACAGACACTTTATGTGGCTGTATTTCCAAAATGCCACCAGCAACGTAAATGACCAGTTCTTCACCGTGCTGCTTGACTATACGAACCATGCCTGGCTTTAAAGCTGTCAATAATGGAGCATGACCAGGGTTAATACCCAAATCACCTTCACTACCACTGACCTGAATGGATTCAACGCGGCCAGAAAAAATTAATTCCTCAGCACTTACCACATCCAATTGAGTTGTCATAGTCATGCTTAACTCCTATATACAGGTTAAAAGTTACATGCTTTTGGCTTTTTCGATAGCTTCTTCGACGCCGCCAATCATGTAGAAAGCCTGCTCTGGTAAGTCATCGTATTCGCCGCCAAGAATGCCTTTAAAGCTGCTGATAGTATCTTTCAAAGATACATATTTACCTGGAGAACCGGTAAATACTTCAGCAACAAAGAATGGCTGTGACAAGAAACGCTGGATCTTACGAGCACGAAATACAGTCAATTTATCTTCTTCAGATAATTCGTCCATACCAAGGATAGCAATGATATCTTTAAGCTCTTTATAACGCTGTAGTACGCTCTGTACGCCACGAGCAGTATCATAATGCTCTTGACCAACAACCAAAGGATCAAGCTGACGTGAAGTCGAATCCAATGGGTCAATCGCCGGGTAGATCCCCAATGAAGCGATTTGACGAGACAATACAACCGTTGCATCAAGATGCGAGAACGTTGTTGCTGGTGATGGATCCGTCAAATCATCTGCCGGTACGTATACCGCCTGAATTGAAGTGATTGAACCTGTCTTGGTTGATGTAATGCGCTCTTGAAGTACACCCATTTCTTCAGCCAATGTAGGCTGATAACCTACCGCTGATGGCATACGCCCCAACAGTGCAGATACTTCAGTACCAGCAAGTGTGTAACGGTAGATATTGTCGACGAAAAACAGTACGTCACGACCTTCATCACGGAATTTCTCCGCCATAGTCAGACCAGTCAGTGCTACGCGCAAACGGTTACCCGGAGGCTCGTTCATCTGACCGTATACCAAAGATACTTTATCAAGTACGTTTGAATCGTTCATTTCGTGATAGAAATCGTTACCTTCACGAGTACGCTCACCTACACCTGCAAATACAGAGTAACCTGAGTGCTCAATCGCGATGTTACGGATAAGTTCCATCATGTTTACAGTTTTACCAACACCGGCACCACCGAACAGGCCCACTTTACCACCTTTAGCAAACGGACATACCAGGTCGATAACCTTGATGCCAGTTTCAAGCAAGTCATTTGACGCTGCTTGATCTTCATATGAAGGGGCTTCACGGTGAATAGACATACGCTCTTCTTCACCAATATCACCAGCTTCATCAATTGGCTCACCCAATACGTTCATAATACGGCCTAATGTAGCCGTACCAACAGGAACCATAATTGGATTATTAGTGTTCACTACTGCCAGACCACGACTTAAGCCGTCAGTGGTACCCAGTGCGATAGTTCGTACAACGCCGCCACCAAGCTGCTGCTGTACTTCTAATGTCAAGCCTTGAAGACCACCTTCAGTTACCTTCAGGGCTTCATATACCTTAGGTACAGAATCTTGTGGAAATTCAACATCCACAACTGCGCCAATTATTTGGACGACTTTACCTTGACTCATGAGTATTCCTCAAATTCAAAAATTTATTACGCTTTACTTACAAGCGGTTTTAACAAACAGTCTTAAACGGCACCGGCACCAGCACAGATCTCAGAGAGTTCCTGTGTAATGGCAGCCTGGCGAGCTTTGTTATAAACCAATTGCAACTCACTGATAAGTTCACCAGCATTGTCAGTAGCAGACTTCATCGCTACCATTCGCGCGGCTTGTTCGCTCGCGGCGTTTTCAACAACACCCTGGTAAACCTGTGACTCTATGTAACGAACCAATAAAGTATCTAGTAATACTTTGGCATCTGGCTCGTAGATATAGTCCCAGCGATGATTAACCTCGTCATCTTCTGACTTAGGCAAAGGTAATAACTGATCGACAGTAGGTTCCTGTTTCATCGTATTTACAAATTTGTTGTAAACGACGTAAACACGATCCAACTTACCTTCATCGTATTTGTCGAGCATGACACGAACCGGACCTACCACATCTCTAATCGATGCTTTTTCCGAAGCCCCTGCATGCGCGGCTAATACACTGCCACCAAATCGGTTAAAGAAAGCGCAGGCTTTGTTACCCATGGCAACAAAATCTACTTCAACGTCTTTACCATGCCATTGGGCAACTTCTGCGGTTACTTTTCTAAACTCATTTGAGTTCAGACCACCACACAAGCCACGATCCGATGAAATGACGATATAACCGACTCGTTTGATTTCTCGTTCTTCCAGATAAGGATGACGATACTCCAAAGAACCCATTGCGATATGGCTGATAACGTTACGCATGTTTGTCGCGTAAGGTCGTGTTGCTGCCATAGCATCTTGCGCTCTGCGCATTTTGCTGGCGGCAACCATTTCCATCGCACCGGTGATCTTTTGAGTATTCTGAATACTCCCGATCTGGCTTTTTATCTCTTTTCCGACGGCCATGATTATTACTCCGAATATTTCAACTATTCAGATAACCCTGAGGTTACCTGAATACTTTCAGCGAACCAGGGGTTACCAGGATTGCGTCGATTTGAACTTCTCGATAGCAGCTTTTAAGTTGCTTTCGATGTCGCCGTTGTAATTACCCGTCGCTTCAATGCTGGCCATCAACTCAGAGAACTCACTGTTCATATAAGATTGCAGGGCAGATTCAAAGTCACCGACCTTGTCCAGCGCAACATCTTTAAGAAAGCCTTTTTCAGCGGTGAACAATGAAATAGCCGTTTCTGCAACATTCATAGGTGCATACTGCATTTGCTTCATCAGTTCAGTTACACGCTGACCATGCTCTAATTGGGCACGAGTAGCTTCATCAAGATCAGAGGCGAACTGTGAGAACGCTGCTAATTCAGTGTACTGGGCTAATGCCAGACGAATACCACCACCTAATTTCTTGATGATTTTGGTCTGTGCAGCACCACCAACACGAGATACCGAAATACCAGCATTTACCGCAGGACGAATACCCGCATTAAACAAGTCAGTTTCAAGGAAAATCTGACCATCGGTAATCGAAATCACGTTAGTTGGTACGAAAGCCGATACATCACCCGCTTGAGTTTCGATGATTGGCAATGCAGTCAGTGAACCCGTTTTACCTTTCACTTCGCCGTTAGTATAACGCTCAACGTATGCGCTGTTTACACGGGCGGCACGTTCAAGCAAACGGGAGTGAAGATAGAAAACATCACCAGGGTAAGCTTCACGTCCAGGCGGACGACGAAGAAGTAGTGAAATCTGGCGGTAAGCAACAGCCTGTTTAGACAAATCATCATAGACAATCAGGGCATCTTCACCACGGTCACGGAAGTATTCGCCCATTGTACAACCGGCATAGGCTGACAAAAACTGTAACGCAGCAGATTCAGAGGCACCAGCGGCAACAACGATAGTGTTGGCCATGGCACCGTGCTCTTCAAGTTTACGTACAACGTTAGAGATGGTAGAAGCTTTCTGACCAATCGCTACGTAAACACAAGGAACACCAGAATCTTTCTGGTTAATGATGGCATCGATTGCCAAGGCTGTTTTACCAGTCTGACGGTCACCGATGATCAATTCACGCTGGCCACGACCAATTGGGATCATGGAGTCGACAGATTTGTAACCTGTCTGCATTGGTTGATCAACTGATTGACGTTCGATAACACCAGGTGCTACTTTTTCAACCGGTTGGAAACCGTCGTTTTCAATTGGGCCTTTACCATCGATAGGCTCACCCAAAGTATTAACAACACGTCCCAACAAGCCACGGCCTACTGGTACTTCAAGGATACGGCCAGTACTTTGTACTTTGGTACCTTCTTGTAAGTCCGCATAAGGACCCATTACAACAGCACCTACGGAGTCACGCTCCAAGTTAAGTGCGATTGCGAAACGATTACCCGGAAGCTCAATCATCTCACCCTGCATACATTCTGCAAGGCCGTGAATACGGATAATACCATCTGTAACAGATACGATAGTACCTTCGTTACGAGCTTCACTTACCACTTCGAACTGTTCAATTCGTTTTTTGATCAGGTCGGAAATTTCAGTGGAATTTAGTTGCATGCTCTAATCCCCAATTACGATTGTAGTGTGTCAGATAGACGATTTAGTTTGCTACGCAGAGTACTATCAATAATAGTATCACCCGCTTTAACAACCAAACCACCTACCAAAGATGCGTCAACACTGCAATTTAGCTTAATTCTGCGCTTAAGACGTCGGTCTAAAGCAGCGTTTAATTGCATTTTTTGCTCTTCAGTCAGCTGTGCTGCAGAAGTTACGTCTACTGTGATCTCTTTGCGGTATTCCGCTGCCATCTCAGTAAACAAATCAACGACTGACGGTAACGTCGTTAAACGACCGTTTTCAGCCATAACTTTTATTAAGTTATGGGCTTTTTCATTGATTTGTTCGCCACAAACCTGAATGAAAACCTCAGCCATTTTATCTGCTGATGCAGAGCCACTGAGAAAGGCTTTCATATCTTGGTTTTTAGCTACTTCTGCTGCAAAGACCAGCATTTCTTGCCAGCTTTCAAGCTGACCGTCTTCAACAGCAAATTCAAACGCTGCTTTAGCGTAAGGACGAGCGACTGTTATCATGTCAGACATATGCTCAATACCTAATCTAAAGTTCTGTTATCAATTTGTCCAGGATGTCACGGTGTGTTGCAACATCAATTTCGCGGCCCAGAATTTTCTCAGCACCACTAACGGCCAAGGCAGACACTGACTTACGCAGGTCTTCTTTGGCGCGATTGCGCTCTGATTCAATTTCTGTATGCCCCTGGGCAATAATTTTTTCGCGTTCTTCGTGGCCGCGCTGGGTTTCTTCATCAACCAGCTGAGTCGCACGTTTCTTCGCCTGGTCAATGATCTCAGCCGCTTGTACCTTCGCTTCTTTAAGCTTGGCAGTGGCTTTATCACGGGCCAGTTGAAGATCTTGTTCTGCCTGATCAGAGGCAGCAAGACCGTCTTCTATTTTCTTTTGGCGTTCTTCTATGGTTGCCAAAATTGGCGGCCATACTTTTTTCATGCAGAACAACACAAAAACGATAAATGCTATTGATTCACCGATCAGAGTGGCGTTAATTTCCAAAGCCTCTCCTCCTATTTATTGGTTTAGTTCGCGTTCAAAAAAGGTCGGTTTATACTTTTGTAAATAAGATAAACAGACCGATACCAACACCAATCATCGCGATAGCATCAATAAGGCCGGCTACGATGAACATTTTAACTTGCAGTGAAGGGGCAAGTTCAGGTTGACGTGCAGCAGACTCAAGGAACTTACCACCTAACAAACCAAAACCAATCGCTGTACCTAGCGCACCAAGACCAATAATTAGTGCCACAGCAACATATACTAATTCAACCATTTCTATCTCCGAGTTTTATTTAAAGTTAAAAGTTAAAGCAAAAGTAAAAAATTAAGAAGGCATCTACTCGACACCTTCATACGAACCTAGTGATCTTCGTGTGCAAGACTTAAGTAAACGATAGTCAGCATCATGAAGATAAACGCTTGTAATGGGATAACCAACAAGTGGAATACAGCCCAAATAAAGTGAACAGGTAACTGGTATAAGCCCATCATGGCGATAAGGATGAAAATCAACTCACCAGCATAAAGGTTACCAAACAAACGCAGTGCTAACGACAATGGACGAGCCAGCAAGGTGACTGATTCCAACAAGAAGTTAACCGGAATGAAAGCAGGATGGTTAAATGGCTGCATCGTCAGTTCTTTAACAAAACCGCTTACGCCTTTAACCTTGATTGAATAATAAATAATAAGAACAAATACACCCAGGCTTAATGCGAAAGTCATATTCAAGTCAGTCGTTGGTACCGCTTTCATATAAATATGTGCAGGATCATAACCCATCGCACCACCAATCAATTGAGCAACTGTACCAATCCAGTCAACCGGTACCCAATCCATCGCGTTCATTAATAAAATCCAGACAAAAATGGTTAACGCCAATGGCGCTATCAAATCATTTTTACCGTGGAATGTTTCTTTTACGCTGTTTTGGACAAACTCAACAACCATCTCGACGGCACATTGAAGCTTTCCGGGCACGCCGACTGTAGTCTTTTTGGCTACCGAACGGAATACACTTAAAAATACCACACCCAAAATAGTAGACCACAATAAAGTATCTACGTTCCAGGTCCAGAAGCCCTCACCCACTTGCCAGTTAGTCAGGTGATGCTTGATATAAGCACCGCTTGTTAACTCTCCACCAGAAGCCATTTTATATCCCAATTATCGTTGATTAAAGTAAATCGGTGCAAACCAATGTGCCAGCGACGTAATAATATAGGTCATTATCAGTGGCTCAATCATTACCGGTAAAAATTTGAAGGCAATAATAAATAACACAACAGTTGTAAGTAGTTTAAGTGACTGACCGCGATAAAACGAAACAGTCACCATTTTCACTGAGGTTGCGCCGATAAAACGAAACGCGTACAAAGCAAAAATCAGACTGGGAATAACGGAGATAATGCCACCCGTTATGGCAGATAGACCTGCAGTACTTCCCCAGACAAAAAATATTATCAAGCTAGTGATCACCGCGATTAACGCTTGTAACCTAACTAACTTAAGTGCCGCCTTACGATGCGGCCTGGCCAGTCGATTATTCACTTGTCACTAACCTTTTGTTACATCAAACACTTGACGTAAAAAACTGCGCGGAATTATACCTTTTGCAGTGTATATTGCAAGCAGGGTAAGCCCTTGAGCGCACTTAATTACGTTTTATTTTACCAAAACGGGTGTTAATCGGTTTGAGTATTGAAATCAGCGGTTAATTTGACTGATTATGTTGTCTAAATCGGCCAGAGACTGATAGCTGATCGTCAGTTTCCCCTTGCCTTTAGCGTTGTGTTTTATCGCCACACTAGCCTTTAAATTCTTCGTCAGGCGCTTTTCAAGCTGCTCAATATCTGGTGTTTTTTCCACTATTTTGGCTATTTTAACCGGTTCGAATGACTTTTTGACCAGTGCTTCGGTCTCTCGTACCGTGAGCCCTTTTTCAGCTACTTGACGGGCTAATTCAAACTGAGCATCACCATCCAGTGCCAATAATGCTCTGCCATGACCCATTTCGATATCACCACGTTCAAGCAACGTTTTGACTTCATTATTAAGTGAATTAAGCCGTAATAAATTAGAAACCGTGGTTCGCGATTTTCCAACCGCATCAGCCACTTCTTGATGAGTTAGCTCGAACTCTTCCATCAATCGTTTAAGTGCAACGGCTTCTTCTATCGCATTAAGGTCTTCGCGCTGGATATTTTCAATTAATGCAATCGCTACAGCGGCTTCGTCAGGTACATCCTTAATCAGGCAAGGTATCACATCAAGACCGGCCAATTTAGCCGCTCGCCAGCGTCGCTCACCGGCGATAATTTCGAATTTATCATCACCAAGCTTGCGCACTACGATAGGTTGAATGATCCCCTGAGCCTTAATTGAGTTGGATAATTCTTCCAGAGCAACCTCTGACATATCTTTACGAGGCTGGTATTTACCGCCGGTAAGGTGTTCAATGGCGATTTTCTGTAATTCGTTATTACTTTGTTGCTGGTTTTGTTGCTGGGTCTCGTCGGCTCCGGCCAAGTCAGCAGGTGGTTGTCTCGGGGTCAATAAGGCGTCTAGACCTCGGCCCAAACCACGTTTTCTTGCAGACATGTTCTATTATCCTAAATGTATTCTTAATGTGTTTAGTCGTCTGTTTAGGTGCTTACTTACCGCACATAAATTGTTCAGACACTATTGTTCGGTTACGATTTAATCGCCTCACCTTGCTGAGTTTTTTTACTTTCAGCCCGACGAATGATCTCACCAGCCAGTGCCAGGTAAGCTTTTGCACCAGTAGAAGACTTATCATAATACATCGCAGGTGTGCCAAAACTAGGCGCTTCGGCCAGACGAACATTGCGGGGAATTACAGTTCGGTAAACTTTATCACCAAAATGATTCTTTAATTGTTCAGAGACATCATTAGCCAAACGATTACGCGGATCATACATAGTGCGTAAAATGCCTTCAATGGTTAAGTCCGGGTTAAGGACTGACGCGAGCTTTTCGATGGTATCTTTAAGTGCGGTTAATCCTTCAAGGGCATAATATTCGCATTGCATCGGGACCAAAATCGAATCAGCTGCCGACATCGCATTAACCGTCAACATGCTTAATGACGGTGGGCAATCGATAAAAATGAAATCATAGTTATGTCTAACATCTTTAAGGGCTGTGCGTAATTTTAATTCCCGGCCATACATTTCCATCATTTTCACTTCAGCGGCTGTAATATCGCTATTACCAGCCAACAAATGATAACCACCAGACGTTTCTTTGATCACCACTTCTTCAAATGGCATATTTTCAACCAGTAATTCATAACAAGTCGGGATATCGGCATATTTATCGACGCCGCTGCCCATTGTTGCATTACCTTGTGGATCTAAATCTATCAGCAAAATCTTGCGTTTGGTCGCGGCCATAGACGCAGCCAAATTTACAGACGTGGTCGTCTTACCAACGCCACCTTTTTGGTTTGCTATTGCTATGATTTTACCCACGATCACCTCTTATAGAAGTTTGAGAGAAATTAGAGAACCGTTTTTAGTGTTTTTGCAGTACAACCAGATGACGCTCGCCAGTTAATTGAGGCACTTGTAATGGGTGGACGGCGGATACTTTAACAGAATCGTCCAATGCTGCAATTTCTTCTTTAGGATATAATCCTTTTAGTGCAAAAAAAAAGCTTTTCGCTTCAATTAGATGCGAACACCACCTCACCATATCACTCATAGAGGCAAAAGCACGGCTGATCACCCCATCGAGTTTTTCTTCAGGCTGATAATCTTCGACCCGGCTTTGGATCATCGTGATATTGGTGAGTTTGAGTTCGCTTTTCACCTGGTTTAAAAAACGAATGCGTTTACCGAGGCTATCCAGTAAATAAAAGTGTTTGTCTGGATTGGCAATCGCTAACGGAATACCGGGTAAACCAGCTCCGGTGCCAACATCAATAAAGGTTTGGCCCAATAGGTGTTCTGACACCACCAAACTATCAACAATGTGCTTAACCAGCATTTCTTGAGGATCTCTGACAGAGGTCAGGTTATACGCTTTATTCCATTTATTGAGTAATTCAACATACTGGACTAATTGTTGCTGTTGGCTTTGAGGAATATTCAAATCAGTTTGTTGTAACAAACCACTTAATTTTGTGTTTAACACCGCAATGATTCTCTTTGGTTGGCTTTAATGATGGCCGATAGTTCAAAGGTGCGCGATGCGCACCATAGTGCGTTTTTAGGCCATTCTCATTTCAGCGGTTTTGTGTTTATTCAACAAACCCTGTTTTTTCATACTAACCAACAGTAATGAAATAGCCGCAGGGGTGATCCCCGAAATACGTGAGGCTTTGCCAATTGTTTCAGGCTGGGCATCATTAAGCTTGGCTACGACTTCGTTAGACAAGCCTTTAACCCCAGCGTAATCATAATTTAATGGCAATAAGGTGTTTTCATTACGTTGCTGCTTTTGAATCTCATCCATTTGACGATCAATATAACCGGCGTATTTAATTTGGATTTCGACCTGCTCTGCCGCCACTTTGTCTTCAAGTCCAGGGCCTAAGCCTTCGATTTTCATTAATAGCTCGTAATTAACCTCAGGACGACGAATAAGATCTTCAAGACTCGCCTCGCGTTTAATCGGTGATTTGATTATTGCGTTAACCGCATCAACCTGAGCATGATCTTTATGGATCCATTGTTGTTTAAGTCGTTGGCGTTCAATTTCGATGGCTTCAATTTTAATATTAAAAGCAGTCCAACGTTCGTCGTCAACCAAACCAAGCTCCCGGCCTTTTTCGGTTAACCGAATATCAGCGTTATCTTCACGAAGCATCAAACGATATTCTGCCCGGCTAGTAAACATGCGGTAAGGTTCTTTGGTCCCCAGGGTAGACAAATCATCAATCAAAACCCCCATATAGGCTTGGTCACGACGAGGTGCCCAACTGGCTTTACCCTGAACCTGCAATGAAGCGTTCATACCAGCAATCAAACCTTGCGCACCCGCTTCTTCGTAACCTGTGGTGCCATTGATTTGTCCAGCAAAGAACAAACCATCAATATGTTTAGTTTCTAGAGATTGTTTTAAATCACGGGGGTCAAAGAAATCATATTCAATGGCATAACCGGGGCGGGTAATATTGGCATTTTCAAAACCTTTCATTGAACGAACCAGTTCGATCTGGACATCAAACGGCAAACTGGTAGAGATCCCGTTGGGATAAATTTCGTGAGTGGTTAAACCTTCAGGTTCCACAAAGATCTGATGTTGATCTTTATCTGCAAAGCGAATGATCTTATCTTCAATTGACGGACAATAACGTGGCCCAACACCTTCGATAACACCGGTGTACATCGGTGAACGATCCATGCCTTTACGAATGATCTCATGCGTTTTTTCATTGGTATAAGTGATATGACAAGGGATCTGTTGAGGATGATCAGATTGCTTACCAAGAAACGACATGGTGGGGGTAGGGGTATCACCGGGTTGCGCCTGGATCACTGAGAAATCAATACTGCGAGCGTCAAGACGTGGAGGAGTGCCTGTTTTTAAACGGCCCACTCTAAATGGCAAAGCACGTAAACGATGGGCTAATGCAATGGATGGTGGATCACCTGCTCGACCGCCGCTGAAATTCTCCAGACCAATGTGAATGCAGCCGCCAAGGAAAGTACCAACGGTCAAAATCACGCTTTTAGCACTAAATTTTAAGCCCATTTGAGTGACAATACCGGTAACCCGGTTATTTTCAACAATTAAATCATCACAAGTTTGCTGAAAAATCTCAAGATTTGGTTGGTTTTCTAATACACTGCGTATCGCGGCTTTATAAAGCAAGCGATCGGTTTGTGCTCTGGTGGCCCTAACTGCTGGGCCTTTTGAAGAATTAAGCGTACGAAACTGAATACCGGCCAGGTCGGTAGCTTTGGCCATTATGCCGCCAAGAGCATCAATTTCTTTTACCAAATGTCCTTTGCCTATGCCACCAATTGCTGGATTACACGACATTTGACCTAAAGTATCAATGTTTTGTGTCAGCAACAAAGTTTTGCTTCCCATCCGGGCAGCAGCCAGAGCAGCTTCGGTTCCAGCGTGTCCGCCACCGATCACAATGACGTCAAAATGTTGATGATAAAACATTGGCACCTCGTAAAAAAAAATTTAAAAAAACACGGGATCTTAAAATGATCATTTAAACCATTTGATCGAATCAATTCAATTGAGCCGCGTATTCTACCTGTAAATGATCAGAAGTAAAATGTTTAATTTTTGTCCATACTGATCATTCAAAAACCCAAATGATCAGTGACTTAATATAGTTAAGATCTTTTTAAAGATCTTTATTACTATTACTATTAGGATCGCGAGATCTTGTTAGTAAGGTTGAATTTTTTATTAAAAACAAAGGATTAACTAACGATCAAAGGTGTTGATAAGGATTGATCTACGTATTTATAAGCTCTGATCAAAACAGCCACTTATACACAGGAAGAATTTAGCACATTGTTATCCAGTGAATAACTACCGGTTATTCACAGTTTAAAACTACTTTTATACATATAGGGGCTAAGCTGTTAGCTTAATTGTGAATAACTTTGGTGAGGGTCGGGATAACGATCATAAGCCATTGATCAATCGGGGATCATTTGATCACTGACTTATGCTAATGATCTGATCAATGATCGTCAGATTAATTTTGAAAATAATTTGGATCATAACGAATTTAACCATCCGGGGAGCCAATTAAGTGCATATTCTTCTGGTAAGTCTGGATCTAGTGCATTTATACGCAGTACTTCACCTTTTAATTGTGCCCCTAAAGTCACTAAAAGTTGATGAATATCCTCAGCTGCCTGGCAAAAAGTATCATAACTTTTATCGCCTAAACCAATAATGCCGTATTGAAGCGTGCTTAAAGATGGCCGATTTTGTTTTAAAGTGCTTATAAAGGGAGAGATATTATCCGGCAATTCACCGCCACCATGCGTTGCTGTGCAGATAAGCCAGTAAACATTTTGCTGTGGAATTTGACTATAATCTGGGTGCTCATGAAGTGTAACAGCATGACCAAGTGACTCAAGTTGGCTAACAAGCTCATCGCCAACGTATTCAGCAGCGCCCATTTGGCTGCCAATAATAATGTGGATTGGTTTCATTGTTTGGATCATTTGCTCGTTGAGTTAGGGTTATTATGACTTTTTATAGTGGTGAAAACAAAATCCTAAAAAGTGGATAATTCGGTTTTGTGTTTGTAAAACAGGCTCCAATCAGACTGGGTAACAAATGAAGTAGAAATATAAAGGTGAAAAAGCGAGAGAACTGAGGAATTAAGTCTGGAGATCGGTGATAATAATTTCGACAAAAACAACAACCAGAGACTCCGA
>JBLHHD010000004.1:0-23681 GCA_047614605.1 Alteromonadaceae bacterium | reverse complement strand
CAAAGTGGGCAGTGATAAAGAAAGTGATATTGCGCTGCTAAAAATCCATGCCAAAAATCTCGTCGAACTCAAAGTAGCCGATTCTAACAAACTCAGAGTCGGTGACTTTACCGTCGCGATAGGTAATCCTTTTGGCTTAACTCAAACCGTCACCTCGGGGATCATCAGTGCATTAGGCCGAGCCGGGCTTAATATCGAAGGTTATGAGGACTTCATTCAGACCGATGCCGCCATTAACAGTGGTAACTCCGGTGGGGCGCTGGTTAATTTAAGAGGTGAGCTGATTGGCATCAATACCGCCATTTACGCGCCAGGCGGCGGTAATGTGGGTATCGCTTTTTCTATCCCTTCGAACATGATGCAGTCACTGGTTAATCAAATTCTTGAATTCGGTGAGGTTCGCCGGGGTATTTTGGGTATTCGTGGTGGTGCCGTTACTGCCGGTTTGGCAGAGTCCTTAGGCTTAAAGGTCAAACAAGGCGCGTTTATTCGTGAGGTAATAGAAGACTCCGCTGCCGATAATGCCGGTTTAAAACCCGGTGACGTGGTCGTCAGTATCAATGGGGTAAAAATCAAAAGTTTTGGTGAGCTCGCTGGTAAAATTGGTACGCTAGGGGCTGGCACAAAAGTCAAACTTGGGTTGCTGCGCGACAATGATTTAAAAGATGTCACCGTTAAACTGCAAGCATCAGACATCTCCACCTCAGTTGATGCCCAAACCTTATTGCCACAATTGAGCGGCGCAACGTTAATCAATGGTGAAGCCCGCGATAAGCGCAAAGGTGTTGTGGTCAGCGAGCTTGATGAGCGATCACCTGCAGCCCAGTTCGGTCTTGAAAAAGATGATGTGATTGTTGGTGTTAACCGTAAAGCAGTCACTGATATTACGTCCTTGCGCAGCATACTCAGCGATGCCAAAGGGGTAATTGCCTTAAGCATTCGTCGTGGTCGAACTTCTTTGTATCTTTTGTTGCGATAATCGATATTTACACTCGTTAACCCAATCAAGCGATGGCGGCTATTGTCGCTATCGCTTTATGCTTATCAATGCTATTCTAAAACAAAATCTGGCCGTCCCCAAACGAGCTTACAAAATGAGCTGATAGTGTATAAAATCCTAATATCCCTGTTCCAATCCATAAGCTACGGCCTCGCGCTGGCTTTTGTGGTCTTGCTTGCCTTATCCTACAACGCCGATTCGCAATTGTTTGCCAACCTCACTAAATTATGGACAGATACACCCGTCTCATACTCCGGTGCTGTCAGAAAAGCCGCTCCTGCGGTAGTTAACATCATGTCCGAAAGCTTCACTTCAAGCCCGGGATACAATCGTCAGTCGCGTAGTCCTCATCAGTCACTGGGCTCTGGGGTGATCATTCAAAGTGATGGTTATATTGTTACCAACCGCCATGTGGTACTCAACGCCGACCGGATCATTGTGCTGATGCAAGATGGCAGACGCTTTATCGGTGAACTGATTGGTATGGATGCGATCACGGACTTGGCTTTGCTTCACGTCAATGCGATTGACTTGCCGGTGATACCGCAGAATATCTCACAAACCTCTCAAGTCGGTGATGTGGTGCTGGCGATAGGTAACCCTTTGAATCTGGGCCTGACTATCACCCAAGGCATTATAAGTGCCACCAATAAAACCTTTACCACTGGCAGTTTTAACACCCCAAGTTTGTTACAAATGGATGCCGCCATCAATAACGGCAACTCCGGCGGCGCTCTGGTGAATACCAACGGGGTATTGATTGGCATCAACAGTCTGGCTTTTCAATCTATAGGCAACACTGAGGCTAATGGCATTTCTTTTGCGATCCCCTACTCTACGGTGCACAAAATCACCAATAAACTGTTAAAGGATGGTCGACTTATTCGCGGCTGGCTAGGTGTAACAGGTGGTCCGGTCAACAAAGACGGACAAGAGATTCGCTCTACAGTTGAAACGGTTGATGGTATTCGTCTGACCTCAGTCGACCCAGCCAGTCCCGCTCAAAAAGGCGGGCTGGTCAAAGATGATATCATCCAGCAAATCAACGGTAAAAAGGTCACTGGTATTGCCCAAATCCTCAGCACAGTTGAAGATACTCCCCCGGGACAAACGATAGCCTTTACCGTCAAACGTAATGATCAACTGCAAATTTTCACTGTCGAGATCAAAGAAAGCCGTTAATTGAGCACCCCCCGTCTATTTTATGACTTTATATATAATGTAAAGAGGTTTGTGCAGAAAAACGTTGATCAGTAGAGCATTGCAGAGTCAGTAGAAAAACGTCATTATACAAGTGCCCGTTTGGTGTTTTTTAACATTAGCTTCAAATGTACAAGGCAAGACCCGCCTTTCTTTCTCGGCTTTAAGGGCCTAAAAAGTAATCATCGATATCATTAATATACAATCGTAGAGTGTCCCCTCGCTTGGCATTTCCAGGTTTATTGTCTAAGCCTTTTCTTATCGCAAACATTAAATCGTCAACGGCTACTATCACTTCAGTCGGCCCACTATTGTTTTCTCAGTTCATCAACTTCTCTCTAAACAGACCGAATGCATTTACCATTTCACTTGAGCCGGATATAACAAGGTCCCTTGTTATATCGGTAAAAAGCACAATAAAAGAAAGGCCGGAGTTTTCTCCACGCTGCGATAAATGACAAATCAATTTCAAACGATGTTGACTGTAAAAAGGGTTCGCGGCGGGACGCCGCTCCGACAAAGACAATCGTTACCTCTTTGTCTACTTAGCCAAATCAACCCGGCGAATATCCGCGCCCAACTGAGTTAGCTTGTCTTCGATGCGCTCATAACCCCGGTCAATATGATAAATCCGGTTAAGCCGGGTTTCACCGCTAGCAACCAAACCAGCGATCACCAGGCTTGCAGAGGCTCTCAAGTCAGTGGCAATGACCTCAGCCCCTGAAAGTACGTCAATGCTGTGACAAATAGCCGTGTTACCTTCTAGCTGGATATGGGCACCCATACGCTGTAATTCTGGCACATGCATAAAGCGGTTTTCAAAAATAGTTTCGGTGATGATCCCCGTCCCCTCGCCCACTGCATTTAACACCGTGAACTGGGCTTGCATATCCGTAGGAAAACCCGGATGAGGGGCTGTTTTAATATTGATCGCTTTAAGACGTCTGCCTTTCATCGATAATTGCACATAACCTTTACCGACCTTGACATCAGCATTGGCCAGCAACAGTTTTTCAATCACCGCTTCCATTAACAACGGATTGGTATTACGGCAAATAACCTCACCGTGAGTCACCGCCGCAGCAACCAGGAAAGTACCGGTTTCAACCCTATCAGGCATTATCGAAAACTCACAACCGTTAAGCTGATCAACCCCTTGGATAACGATGGTGTCAGTACCAGCACCTTCAATTTTCGCCCCCATTTTAAGCAACAACTTAGCCAGGTCGACAACCTCCGGCTCTCGGGCTGCATTTTCAAGAATGGTCTCACCCTGGGCCAGCGTGGCCGCCATCATTAGATTTTCGGTACCTCCGACACTAACCGTGTCCATGAAGATCCGACAACCTTTAAGTCGACCGACTATTTTGGCTTTGATGTATCCAGACTCTACAACGATATCAGCACCCATTTTCTGCATACCTTCGATATGCAGATTCACGGGTCGGGCACCAATGGCACAACCACCGGGCAATGACACCAGCGCTTCGCCAAAACGGGTCAACAAAGGGCCCAGTACCAGAATTGACGCCCGCATTTTGGTCACCAGCTCGTAAGGCGCATCTATCTTATTGATATCAGGATAAATCGTCAGGCTGCTGCCATCCCGTTCAACCCGCGCACCCAGATACGCTAACAACTCAACCGTGGTATTAATATCTTGCAAACCGGGTACGTTGTGTAAAGTAGTCGGTGTTTTTGACAATAATGTCGCCAACAAGATAGGCAAAGCGGCGTTTTTCGCGCCCGAGATCTCGACTTCACCCGCAATAGGGTTTCCGCCATGAATAATAAATTGCTGCATACTGCTATTTGCCCAAAATTATCAGTTGAGTAGGAAGGTCTAAGTTGGAAGGTTAAAGCTTTTTTCACGCTGCCATTGCGTCGGTGTAAATGCTTTAATGCTCACGGCATGCATGGTACCGTCACTAATTAAGTCTTTCAAAGGCGCATACACCATTTGTTGCTTTTTAACCCGAGTCGCACCATCAAAACAATCGCCGACAGCAATGACAGTGTAATGAGTCCCTTCACTGCTGACATGACTTTCGCTCAGTGTCAGCGTTTCGATCAATAGTTTTTCAATTTGTTCGTTTTGCATTTATTTTACCTGTTATTTTTCTGATTAATGGGCACTAGCTAGTACGTCGTTGGTCGATTAAACCGAATTCAGTAACGGTTCGACATCACTGATACGAGCCAAACTCATTAACTGTGCCGGTACCGACTTTAATTCAACGACTTGCCCAGCTTGTCGGCCTTGGGCCATGACTTTTAGCAACCACGCCAACCCGGCTGTATCAACTGAGCTGACGGCGGTAAAATCAATGCTAAAGTGATCTTTACACATCCGGTTAAGATCAATTCCCCGGATAAGTAGTGGTACGGTATGACGATCAACCTTGCCACTTAAACTAATCGTACAATCTTCAATAGTAAAATCGACGGTACTCGCCTGCACACCGGTACTTTGAGTATTATCACTCACTGGCTGTAACCGTTTTTTTACTATCTTTCTTGCTGCCTTTTTTAATCGCCACTTTGGCCTTTTCGGTCAGTAAACGAGTGACATTAGTGACACCATTTTTTTGTCTTAGTAAACCTTTTAACTCGGCTTTTTTGGTATTAAGCAAACTGATACCCTCGGCGACCATATCATAAGCTCGCCACTGACCGGTTTTCTTATTTAATCTGACTTTAAAATCAATATGAATATCCGGGCGTGCACCGTCAACAATCCGGGTTTTAACGGTAACCACTTTTTTACCTTTAATATCACGCGGTGCTTCAAAGACCACCTTCTGATCGTTATATTTGGTAAATACCGTCGCATAGGTCGTGATCAAATATTCGTTAAAGGCTTCGTAGAAGGCTTGTTTTTCTTCACTACTGGCCTTGGACTTACCAAGGACTATTTTTGCTGTTAACTTGTAATTGATGTACGGCATCAATTCTTCACGAACCACCGTCTTGAGGTGATTTGGATCATCATTTATCTTTTGTTGATCATCAACAATCCGTTTAAACGTGGCATCAGCCACTCGCTGGATCAGTTTATACGGGTCCTCTGCATGATCTGCATTTGCCGAAAACACCATTGATAACAACACCCAAACCAGGGCTACTGTAGTTGCTATTTTATTAAACATTACCTTACTCTCCATCGTTGCCTACACTAAACAAAAACTGACCTATCAACTCCTCTAATACCAGCGCTGATTTGGTATCCTCTATATAATCACCCACTTGCATAATATCGACGCTTTCATCAATAAAGCCAGGCTGAAAACCCAGGTACTGCTCACCCAGCAATCCCTGGGTTAAAACAGAAACGCTGCTGGTCTCAGAAAAATTACTGTGCTCTTTAAAGATATCCAGGGTGACCACCGCCAAGTAATCTTCCGGGTCCAAAGTGATTGATGCCACACGGCCAATGACCACGCCACCGACCTTCACCGCAGCACGTACTTTTAAGCTGCCAATGTTATCAAACTTTGCCTTAAGCTGATAGGTTTCACCACTACCGGTTGAATTAATTGCCGCGACCTGAAAGGCCAGTACAATCAACGCTAATATCCCAAAACTGACAAACAATCCCGCCAAAACTTCTATTTTTCTGGTATTCATTTTCTGCTACCCACCAAACATCAATACTGTTAATACGAAATCCAATCCCAACACAGTCAGTGAAGCCTGTACTACCGTGTCGGTTGTTGCTTTGCTGATACCGTCAGAAGTCGGTACCGCATTATACCCTTTAAATAGGGCTATCCAAGTAACAAAAAAAGCAAACACGATACTTTTTATTACCCCGTTAAGGACGTCATCTGTCCAATCAACCTGAGCCTGCATAATCGACCAGAAACTACCGCTGTCAATACCCAGCCACTCAACACCAACCAAATGACCGCCCAAAATCCCCACGACAGAGAAAATGGCTGCCAGTAAAGGCATACAAAAAACACCAGCCCAAAAACGAGGGGCAATAATCCGTCGTAACGGATCAACAGCCATCATTTCCATACTCGATAATTGCTCCGTGGCCTTCATCAGACCAATTTCGGCAGTCAATGCCGAACCTGCCCGTCCGGCAAACAACAAGCCGGTAACAACCGGTCCAAGTTCTCTTAACAATGATAAACTCACCATAGGTCCCAGACTGCCCTCGGCACCATAGTCGACAAGTACGGTATAACCTTGCAAAGCCAGCACCATACCGATGAATAAACCTGACACAACGATGATGGTCAGCGACAACACGCCAATCACATAGACTTGCCTGACAAACAACCCAAATCCGACGCCAATTCCGGGAAACCCCAACAAAGCGCCCATTAGCATTTGAGTAGACTTACCTACATTAGAAAAATAATCAAAAACGCCCGAGCCAATACGCTGTAATACTTTGGTACTCATAACAGCTCTCCCAGTAAATCATCGTGATAGTCGTCGGCCTGAAAATGAAAAGGCACCGGACCATCAGGCATTCCTTGCATAAACTGCTGCACCTGAGGTGATTGATGAGCCAGTAATTGCTCAGGTGTACCTTCACCAATCACCGACTGCTCAGCCAAAATATACACATAATCAGCAATACTGAGAACTTCAGGTACATCATGAGAAACCACCACCGAACTCAGACCCAGAGCGTTATTTAAGTCTTTGATCAAACGCACAATCACGCCCATCGAAATTGGGTCTTGGCCAGTGAAAGGTTCATCATACATAATCAACTGTGGGTCCAGTGCAATGGCTCTGGCCAATGCCGCCCGACGAGCCATACCACCTGATAACTCATGAGGCATCAGGTCTCTGGCCCCGCGCAAACCTACCGATTCGAGTTTGAGCAGCACCATAGTGCGAATAATATCCTCAGGTAACTTAGTATGTTCACGAATGGCAAAAGCGACATTATCAAATACATTCATATCGGTAAAAAGCGCACCACTTTGGAACAACATACTCATATGCTCCCTTACCTGATAGAGTTTTTTACGACTGAGCTGAGGGATATTATCACCAGCGAACAAAATTTCCCCGCTGTTGGGTTTAATCTGCCCACCGATCAGCCTTAGCAGGGTCGTTTTACCGATGCCACTAGGTCCCATAATCGCGGTAATTTTACCTCTGGGAAAAGCCATGTTAACATCCGTGTAAATTGGCCTGTCACCCCTAGAAAAACACAGGTTTTTAATCTCAACAATATTTTCAGACAACGAAAACCACCTTCAATTTTACCTTTTTCAATCTTAAGCTGCGGATGCGGGTTCTAAAATGTGGGGGCATTCTAGCTTTTTTAAACCCTCAATGAGTAATAATCTTTTCATCTAAGCATAAACAAAAGGTTAAACAAGACGTAAGCAACTGTGTGTAAATGGGCTATTTATGCCAATTTTTCCAAATACAGTGTCTTTTAACTAAAATCACTGACATTTGAACGATTTTTCTTTTAATTTTGTCAATTGATCCGCACAATTGCATAAATTTCGTCGTTAATATTATTTAGGGTCGCATGGTCATATCTGTTTTATCCATTTTAGTTGGTCTGACATTACTCGTCTGGAGTGCTGACCGCTTTGTTTTCGGCGCTGCTGCCGTTGCCAAGAATTTTGGTATTCCTCCATTAATAATCGGTTTAACGATTGTCGCTATGGGCTCTTCTGCCCCCGAAATGCTAGTTTCAGCCACCGCCGCATTAGGCGGAAAAACAGATACCTCGGTAGGTAATGCTATCGGTTCAAATATCACCAATATCTTGCTGGTTTTGGGGGTAACAGCAATGATTAGACCCCTCACCGTCACCTCTAAAATGG
The DNA here is from genome assembly GCA_047614605.1 of Alteromonadaceae bacterium. Classification (GTDB taxonomy): domain Bacteria; phylum Pseudomonadota; class Gammaproteobacteria; order Enterobacterales; family Alteromonadaceae; genus JABSOG01. The sequence goes on along the minus strand of JBLHHD010000004.1, from coordinate 15,668 downwards.
TCAGGCGTGAATTACCACTAATGCTTGGTATCTGTTTAGTGGCCTTTTGGATGTTGTATGACAATTACCTGTCCAGAACCGAAGGCATCGTATTGATGATTGGTTTTGTGTTGTTTATTTTGACTCTGATTTATGTTTCGATGAAGCAAAAAAATGGTAAAGATCCAGTTATTGCAGAGGTTGAAAATGAAATCCCTAGTGGCGTTGATAATCGCCGAGCCATTTTTTGGGTGATTGTCGGTCTGATTCTTTTACCATTAAGTGCTCACATACTTGTTGGTGGTGCAGTGGACATTGCCCTGCACTTTGGCATTAGTGATTTGGTTATTGGCCTGACGATCATCGCCATAGGTACCAGCTTGCCCGAACTGGCAGCCAGTGTCATGGGGGTCTTGAGAAACGAACATGACTTGGCTATTGGTAACATTGTTGGCTCCAACATTTTTAATATTCTGGCTGTGTTATCGCTGGGTGGAATGATCCATCCGGCCAATATTGATGCGAATGCCTCAGCACGAGACTTTCCCATCATGCTCGGAGCCTGCATTGCTTTAATTGTTATGGCTGTGGGTTTTGGTCGTGAAGGGCGAATAAATCGCTTTGAGGGAGCTATTCTCGCCGCGTCTTTTATCGCCTATCAGTTTATTTTATTTAATAACGACGCCCCTTGAGTAAGTTAATGAATGCTATTGATTTCAAGCCATTAGGCCTTGAAGTACTAAAGGTCGAGCAGCAGGCATTGGCCACACTGGCCCAATATATTGACGACCACTTCAATGCAGCGTGTGAACTTATCTATCAGTGCCCGGGTCGTGTTGTGGTTATCGGCATGGGCAAATCCGGTCATGTCGGTGGCAAAATCGCCGCCACGTTAGCCAGCACCGGCACTCCGGCTTTTTTTGTTCACCCCGGTGAAGCCAGCCATGGCGACCTGGGGATGATCACTACCGACGATATTGTCATCCTCATTTCAAATTCTGGTGAAACTGGCGAGGTTTTAGCCATTGTTCCCGTCATAAAACGCATCGGTGCAAAAATTATTTCAATGACAGGCAACACCACTTCAACGCTAGCCAAAGTATCAAATGTGCATGTGTGCATTAAGGTCGAAAAAGAAGCTTGCCCTTTGGGTCTCGCGCCTACCGCCAGTACCACAGCAACATTAGCAATGGGCGATGCCATTGCTGTCGCTTTACTTGCCGCCAAGGGATTTTCTGAAGATGACTTTGCGCTGTCGCATCCTGGTGGCAGTTTAGGCAAACGCTTATTGCTGCGCCTTGAAGATATTATGCATAAAGAACAACAAGTCCCTATCGTCGAACAATCAGCATTGATGCCCCAGGCATTACTCGAAATATCGCAAAAAGGCTTGGGCATGACCACCGTAGTGGATCAAAACGGCATATTACGGGGCATTTTTACCGACGGTGACCTACGCCGGGTATTTGATTTGAGAATTGACCTGCACAGCACCATCATTGGCGACATAATGCACACTAACTGCATTACTGCAGATGCCAAAATGCTTGCTGCCGAGGCGCTTAAGCTGATGGAAGATAAAAAAATCAATGGGCTGGTGATCATCGACCAAAACAACAAACCTATTGGGGCGATGAATATGCAAACCCTATTACAGGCAGGAGTCCTATAATGAGTGACTTATTTACCACCCTTTACGGTCCTGTAAGCGACGATATTATCCAGCGAGCCAAACAGATAAAACTGTTGATTTGTGATGTTGACGGCGTATTTAGTGATGCCCGTATTTATTTAGGCAATAATGGTGAAGAGCTTAAGGCATTTAACACCCTCGACGGCTTTGGCGTTAAAGCCATACAAAGTGCTGGTATCGATGTTGCAGTGATCACTGGCAGACACTCCAAACTGGTTGAGCAACGGATGCAGTCGCTGACAGTCAAACATATCTATCAGGGTCAGGAAAATAAGTTAGCCGCCTATCAGCAGCTACTCAGTAAATTATCGCTAACCCCGCCGCAAGTGGCTTATATTGGTGATGACATTCCCGATTTGGCAGTGATGGCGCAAGTTGGGTTTAGCATCAGTGTCCCTGACGGTCATCCCTATGTAAAAAACAAAGCTCATTACATGACCCAACGCCGGGGTGGATTTGGCGCAGTGCGGGAGCTTTGCGATCTGTTACTGATAACTCAAGGCCACTTCAACCAATTTGATGGCTCCAGCTCATGAATAAATTGCGTCTGCTCCTCAGTATTATCTTTATTAGCGTTATGACTATGATGTGGGTATCCTTGGATGATGAGACCCCTGTGCCAATTCAGTCTAACCTCACCTCTGCTGAACGAGCCGAATATGTTGCAATCGATTTAAAACGGATTGTTTATAATCAAAACGGTGAGTTAACCCAGCAGTTAACGGCCAAAAAGATGACCTATTTTGACTCGCAAAACCGCGCTGAGTTTGATTCACCTTTACTGGTATTGCAAACCAAACAAAATAACAGTGACGGTAGCAGTAGCAGTAGCAGTAGCAGTGATGGGAATGAAACCAGCCAGGCTGCCGGCAAGTGGCGAATTTCATCTCAAAGTGGCATTTTGTACAATAACAATCGGTTGATATTACGCCAAAATGTTGATGCCATCAATTTAGTCCAAAGTGATTATATCAATAGTATTACGGCACAAAACATCAGCGTGAATATTAAAGATAACACCATGTTGTCCGATGATAACGTGCAAATCCGTGGTGATGACGTCATAATGACAGGCAGTGGTTTGATAGCTAACTTAAATGACCACCATATTGAACTGATTAGACATGCCCAAACCATTTATCAAAGCGACAAGAAGTGATCCCCCGACCATGAGACTTAAATCAACCTTACAAAAGATCCTAAGCGCCACAGTGACAGCGCTACAGGCGACACTTTTGTTCAGCGCAGTAACTTTGCCTGCCTTGGCGGCCAATCAAGACTTTAATCAGCAAATCAACGTTAATGCTGATAAAGAAAGCATTGATCTAAAAAACAATAAAGTGATCTTCTCCGGTAATGTTTCGGTATTGCAAGGCACATTGGCAATCAAAGCTAACATACTCGAAGTGCGCAAGACAAAAGAAAAAGGCTCTGAAGTGTTTGTGGCAACCGGTAGTCCAGCGACCTACAGCCAAACACTCGAAGATGGCAAACCCATTTCGGCTCAGGCCAAAAGTATCCGTTATGAAGTCGCCACCCGCACCCTAGTATTAACCGGTTCGGCCCAACTCAAGCAATCGGACAGTTTGGTCAATGGTGATACCATTCGTTATAACCTCGATAAACAAAAGTTGGTTGCCCAGGGCAATGGCGAAGAAGTACAGGTGACCGCGATTTTCAATCCACAACTCAAACAAAGCAACGACGATGACAGCAAAGACGATTCAACAGACCCTGTGAAGCCTGGCACCAATGATCAAGATAAAAACACCCCGCCAGGAAGTGAACAATAATGAGTCAGTTACAAGCCAGTAATTTAGCCAAAAGTTACCAAGGTCGACGGGTCGTCAAAGACGTGAGTTTAAGCGTCAATGCCGGACAAATCGTCGGATTACTCGGCCCCAACGGTGCGGGTAAAACAACCACGTTTTACATGGTGGTTGGACTGGTGCCAAGCGACAAAGGGACTGTCATGTTAGACGGCGAAGACCTGACGCACGCCCCTATGCATATTCGCGCTAGAAAAGGCATCGGTTACCTACCACAAGAATCGTCAATATTCAAGAAACTCAGTGTCTATCAAAATATCATGGCGATATTGCAAATCCGTAAAAACTTAGCTCGCCACGAACGCGAAGATATTCTCGACCAACTGCTCGAAGAGTTTAACATCGGCCACATCAGAAATAGCCTCGGAATGAGCTTGTCCGGTGGTGAACGTCGCCGGGTCGAAATTGCCCGGGCACTGGCAACCGATCCGCAATTTATCCTCCTTGATGAACCTTTTGCCGGTGTTGATCCTATTTCGGTTATCGACATCAAAAAGATTATTCAGCAACTCAAACACAAAGGCATCGGCATACTTATCACCGATCACAACGTCCGCGAAACACTCGATGTCTGTGAACAAGCCTACATTGTCAGCCATGGTGAACTCATCGCCTCAGGCACACCACAGCAAGTGCTCGACAATACCACGGTCAGAGAAGTTTACCTCGGTGAGCATTTCAGATTGTAAATTATCAGCCAAATGGTGATAAATCCGCCATAGATAGAAAACTCAAGCGAAGTACTAGACAACACAGCGGTAACGGCAGTATATTTGACTGACATCGGGTTTACTTAACAAACCCTTTTAATCGCTGTTGATTTAGTATATCAAGGGCAAAATAGTCGGGTAAAAAAATGACTAGCCCGGTATTTACACTATAGTTATTTACATTGACCTTTTTTAGCAAGCATGGATACTCACCGATTAAAAAAACCAGCTACCAGCAGGTAGCAACAGGGCAACGAGTAAAAACAATGAATGGGATAAAAATAATTACATGAGGCAATCGTTACAACTCCGTTTCAGCCAGCAGCTGACGATGACACCACAATTACAACAGGCTATTCGTCTGCTGCAATTATCAACGCTGGACTTGCAACAGGAAATTCAGGATGCCCTAGAAGGTAACCCATTGCTCGAAGTCGAAGAGATACAGGCCGATAAAATAGAACAAAGTATTGAAGATAAAGTGCACGATGCTGACAACGAAATGCAACTCAATGGCTCTGAAGACGAGCACTCAGAAGTAAAAGAGCAAGATAGCTCAGATTCAATAACACAAGACACCATTAGCGAAGAGCTACCTACCGACGCACAGTGGGATGATTACATCAGTGCCGGTCCCAATACTCCAGCAGTTACACCGCCAGAAGAAACCCAGTCCTACCAGGGCGAAACCACCGAAAATATCCAGGATTACCTGACCTGGCAGATGAACCTGACGCCGTTTAGCGAAACCGACCTTGCCATTGCCATAACCATTATCGAAGCAATTAATCACAAAGGTTTTTTAACCATCTCCATCGAAGAAGTGCTCGCCAGTATGGGCAATGACGAGATAGAGCTTGACGAAGTGGCCGCCGTCTTAAAACGCGTCCAGTTTTTTGAACCCGTTGGTGTTGCCGCAAGAGATTTGCGCGAATGCCTGATGTTACAATTATCTCGTCTTGAAAATACGCCATGGGTTAAAGAGGCTTTACTGGTTGTTGGCGAGCATATCAGCCTGCTCGGTGCCCGTGATTATCGTACCCTGATGCGTAAAACCAAATTAAAAGAAGAAGCCCTCACCCAAGTGATGCGGCTGATTCATACGTTAAACCCAACACCCGCTAGCAGCGTCATTCAGGAAGAAAACAATTACGTTATTCCTGACGTTACTGTGGTGAAGAGAAAAGGCCGCTGGGTGGCTGAGCTTAACGGCGATACTATGCCCAAGCTAAGAGTCAACAAGGAGTACGCAGCGCTGTCAAAAACCATGAAACAATCCAATGACAGCCAATTTATCAAATCGCACCTGCAAGAAGCAAAGTGGTTCATCAAAAGCCTGGAAAGCCGTAATGATACCCTTTTAAAGGTATCTAACTGCATTCTTCATCAACAACAAGGTTTTTTTGAGTATGGTGATGAAGCCATGAAACCGATGGTGCTCAACGATGTCGCTGAAATAGTCGATATGCACGAGTCAACTATCTCCCGGGTAACTACACAAAAATACATGCACACTCCCCGGGGTATTTTTGAACTCAAATACTTCTTTTCCAGTCATGTCAGTACAAAAAATGGTGGTGAGTGTTCATCCACAGCCATCCGTGCATTGATTAAGAAACTGGTTAGCGCCGAAAATCAGCAAAAACCGCTGAGTGACAGCAAAATTGCCGATATTCTAGCTGATCAGGGAATTAAAGTAGCAAGACGCACGATAGCCAAATATCGTGAGTCCTTGTCCATTCCACCCTCTAACCAACGAAAGAGTTTATTATGAACTCATCAATAGAAGGATAGTGCTTATGCAAATTAACCTAACTGGCCGCCACGTAGAAATTACCACCGCTTTAAGAGACTACGTCAATGGCAAATTTGCTAAATTAGAAAGACATTTTGACCATATCAACAATGTTCATGTGATACTTGATGTTGAAAAATTGGTGCAAAAAGCTGAAGCGAACCTGCATATCAATGGCGGCGAGATTTTTGCCACTTCTGAACATCAGGATATGTATGCTGCCATTGACAGCTTAATTGACAAGCTTGACCGGCAAGTGATTAAACATAAAGAAAAAATCACTCGCCGTTAAAGCAAGCTCAGGCGGCTGCAAAACCACGGGATATTGATATTACAGTGATTAAATCACGCCCGTGACCTAGATGTCACAAATGCGTAAAGATACCCCGGTAATGTAGCCGTTTGTTTATCGTATAACTAACCGAGCTGTTCGTATAACTAGCCGATCACGTAAGCGATAAAAACGTAAAATAATAAGTAAATATAATTATAGTGCAGTAGTAAAAATGTATTTAAAATCTAATTTAAGCCTGGATTGTACTCAATGTTCTGTTTTGTTTAACAGCAAAAAACGCATCTTGCAGTATATTAGCGAACTGGCACATAAAAAATTCCCTGAAACACCAACGCAAGATATCCTTGATAGCTTGTTAAGCCGGGAGAAGCTTGGTAGTACTGGCATAGGCAATGGCATTGCATTACCTCATGGCCGCCTAAAAGGCGTAAACAAAAGCGTAGCCATTTTTTTGGTTACCCAAAGTGCTCTTGATTATGATGCTATTGACAATAAGTCTGTTGATATTTTTTGTGCGTTACTTATTCCTGAGGAAAACGCCCAGGAGCATTTATCGACGTTATCCGAGATAGCCCAAATGTTGAGTGACAAACCGCTGGTCAAAAAAATTCGTCATTCAGCGTCAAATGAAGAACTTTACTCTCTCATTATGAGCGACTCATAGTTCAACCTAAACTCTAACAGCACAGGCGGTAAACGTGAAATTCATCATTGTCAGTGGCCGCTCAGGCTCTGGGAAAAGTGTTACCTTAAGGGTCCTTGAAGACCTGGGATTTTATTGTGTTGATAATATTCCAATTAACCTTTTACCCAGTTTGACTCATGTGGTGATGACTAAATATGAAAATATCGCGGTCAGTATCGACGTGCGAAACATTCCTATGAGTGCAACTGAGTTAACCGAGATCCTTGACTACCTGCCCTCTAAAATGAATGTTGAAGTGATCTATCTTGATGCTGAAGACAATGCATAGGTACGTCGCTACAGTGAAACCCGTCGCTTGCATCCTTTATCGCGGCAAAACCTCTCGTTGATGGAAGCTATTGTCAATGAAAAAAAATTACTCGACCCCATAGCCAGTCGGGCTGATCTTTATATTGATACCACTGATTTTAACGTCCATCAGCTAACCGAAATGGTCAGAGAGCGGGTGTTAGGCAAAAAATCAGCGCAAATGTCGCTGGTATTTGAATCCTTTGGATTTAAACGGGGTATCCCCAAAGATGCTGATTATGTATTTGACGTTCGGTTTTTGCCCAACCCACACTGGGAGCCGGATTTAAAACCCCTTACCGGTCAAGATCAGGCGGTCAAAGACTACCTAAATTCGCAGCCAGTAGTTGCCAAGTTTACTTGGCAAATCAATAGCTTCCTCAGTACTTGGTTGCCTCATATTGAAAGAAATAACCGCAGCTATCTAACGGTTGCCATTGGTTGCACTGGCGGGCAGCACCGTTCGGTTTTTGTCGCTGAGGCACTGGCTGACAGTTACCGTAAGCTCTATCCAAGTCTTCAAGTTAGGCATAGAGAGTTAAGCCGTTAACATGCCAAGTTTTACCAAAGAGCTGTTGATCCAAAATAAATTGGGCTTGCATACCCGAGCGGCAACAAAATTGGTGCAATTAGCCCATCGTTTTGATGCAAAAATACTGATAAGGCAAGCCGATAAAGAAGCCTCCGCCGATAATGTTATGGCTTTACTAATGCTAGAAAGCAGTATGGGCAAGCATATTACCGTATTAACCGAAGGGGCCGACGCTGAGACCGCATTACTTGCAGTTGAAGAGTTAATTAATAAGAAGTTTGATGAAGGCGGATAACGCCAGCGAAATAGGCGGATAACGCCAGCGAAATAGGCGGATAACGCCAGCGAAATAGGCGGATAACGCCAGCGAAATAGGCGGATAACGCCAGCGAAATAGGCGGATAACGCCAGCGAAATAGGCGGATAATTCACGGGTGAAAAAAATTAAAACAATGACAGCCAACACCGTAAGCTTCATATAAACTGACTTTATCCGTTAAATCAGAGTGTTATTAACCTTACCTAAAAGATAAGCTATGCCAGAAGCACTTGAACAAGACTATACCAGCCACCAGCTAAATGAAGTTAACGCTGCATTAAGTAGTGGCATGTTTGTGCATGTTCGACGTATGTTACAGCATATGTTGCCCTGCGATGTGGCCTTGTTGCTAGAATCCAGTCCCCCAAAAGGCCGTAAAGTATTATGGCAACTCGTTGACCCTGAAGTATTTGGCGAAATTCTCGAAGAGCTTTCCGAAGATGTACGCAACGGACTGATTAAGGAAATGAACCCGAAAAAGGTTGCTGATGCCACAGGCTCCATGGATGATGATGACCTGGCCGACGTATTACGTGGCCTGCCTGATACCATTTATCAAGAAGTCTTACGCAAGATGGACTCTCAGGACCGCACCCGGGCTGAAAGAGCCCTGTCTTACGAAAAAGATACCGCAGGTGCCATTATGAGCACCGATACCGTCACCATCAGGCCCGATGTCACCGTTGATGTGGTATTACGTTACCTGCGCCTTAAAGGGCAAATGCCCGACCTGACCGACACCTTGTATGTGGTTAATAAAACCGACAATTTTATTGGTGAGATACCCTTATCGACTCTAGTTACCTCACCGCCGAACCAAACAATCAAATCAATTTTGGCTGGCAAGAGTGAAGTTATCCATGCCGATATGGATGAAGTTGAAGTAGCCAAACTATTTGAGCGGCATAACTGGATATCGGCTCCGGTAGTTAATGACAACAACCAGCTGCTTGGCCGGATCACCATTGATGATGTGGTAGATATTATTCGCGAAGAAGCCGAGCATTCACTGATGAGCATGGCGGGTCTTGATGATGATGAAGATACTTTTGCCCCCGCGCTAAAAAGTGCCCAACGGCGCACCATTTGGTTGGGGATCAATTTGTTCACCGCGCTGATGGCAGCCATGGTGTTAAATTTATTCGAAGAGACCCTTGATCAGTTGGCGGTATTGGCGGTATTAAGTGCCATTGTACCAAGCATGGGAGGGGTGGCTGGTAGTCAAACCCTGACCCTGGTTATTCGCGGTATTGCGGTGGGTCACATTAACGATAACAATGCCCGCTGGTTACTCGGTAAAGAAATGGCTGTTGGGGCTTTAAACGGACTTATTTGGGCCGTATTAATTGCCGGTGTCGTCGCCTTATGGAAAGGCAATCTGGCATTGGGGTTAATTATTGCCTTTGCGATGATGATGAACATGGTGGCTGCTGGTTTATCTGGGGTATTAATTCCGTTGGTACTCAAACGATTCAAAATAGACCCGGCTCTGGCTGGCAGCGTGATCCTTACCACAGTCACTGACATCGTTGGTATCTTTGCCTTCCTTGGCACTGCCACTTATTTTATGTCATCGATTATTGGCGTTTAAGCCCTTAACCTTTAGGCTTAGCTGAATTAGCCCTCGGCGTTACAATCAAACCTCAATCGTTGATGTTGAGCTTTTAGCGTCGATTGAAAAAGTGTTTCAATCTCAATTATCTTAGCGCTGAAATCCTCGGCCAAGCTATATTTAAAAACCAGCGATTGCCGATCTGCCTTTAATGTACAATAGTCGGCCAATAGACTGGTATATAAAACCCCTAGAACGTTATCCTGTACGTTCTCCTTCTCGATAAGCTTAACGAAGCTAATGGTTGAATCAGCTCGCAATAATTGGTTTAACCCCAGAAAGTTCATTGATATCAAGCTAAACAACGCCAATAAGATAACCGTCGGCAAACCGACTAATAATATGTTTTTCTTCATCTTAAGGTATCCCCACAAACCAACAATTAAAGCCTTAAGCCCCGCCCACCAGCATTTCTTCAATCATTACCGAGCCGCAGCGAACATTACCGCGCAGGTCAATATCTGAACCTATACCGACAATGTTGTTAAAGATATCACTTAAATTACCGGCGATGGTGATCTCAGTGACCGGAAATTGTATTTCACCATTTTCAACCCAAAAGCCTTCTGCGCCTCTGGAATAATCACCGTTGACAATATTCAGCGCCTGACCCATTAACTCAGTAACAATCAGCCCCTTGCCCATGGATTTAGCCATTTCGCTTAAATTACCCATGGTCGAATCAACTAACCAATTATGAATACCACCGGCGTGACCGGTGCTGGTTAGCTTTAACTTGCGGGCGGCATAAGAGCTGAGTAAGTAGGTGTTTAACATGCCGTCAGTGATAATATCACGATCAGAGGTGATCACCCCTTCGCTGTCAAAGGCGCTGCTGGCAAGCCCTTTTAATAAATGTGGACGTTCCTTGATATTCACCACTTTTGACATGACTTTAGTATCAATTCTATCTAGCAAAAAGCTTGATTTACGATATAAAGAGCCACCGCCAATCGCAGATACCAAATGACCAAATAACGAATCGGCGACATCGGCGCGAAAGATAACCGCTGTTTTAATTGTATCGATTTTTCTTGCGTTGAGCTTGCCTATGGCGGCGGCTGCGGCTTCAAGCCCCACCTTTTTGGCGGGCATCAACAAATGGGACTCACGATTAACGGTGTACTCATAATCACGCTGCATCTCATCATCGCCTTGGGCGATCATGCCGCAACTTAAGCTGTAACGAGAGCTGGGATAACCCACCACCTGACCATGAGTATTGCCATAAACCCGAAATCCTTCGTGAGCCGAAAAAGAAGCACCATCTGAGTTGGTGATTTTATCACTGTAGCCAAAAGCAGCCTCTTCGGCGGCTTTACCAAAGGCAATGCCTTGTTCGGGAGTAAAAACGGTGGGGTGGTATAAATCTAAATCCGGTGGAGACATTTGCAGTAACTCAATATCAGCGAGTCCTGAACACTCATCTTCTGAGGTATATTTGGCGATATCACAAGCGGCTTTGACTGTGCGCTTTAACGCATCTGGGCCTAAATCGGATGTCGATGCCGAACCTTTGCAGGCCCCCCGATAGACGGTGATCCCCAGTGCGCCATCTTGATTAAACTCAACGGTTTCAACCTCCCCCATGCGGGTGGATACCGACAGTCCCCGTTGACGACTAATTGCAATCTCAGCTGACGAGGCTCCATGACCTAACGCCTGTGACAAGGCCTCTTCAACCTTATTTTTGATTTCGTCGATTTCGTTAAAAATAATCTGTTTACTGTCAGCCATAGTATGAATTTTTACGCATGATTAAAATTAAATAAAGAGTAACATAGTTTTTATGTTTTTGAGCCCTCAGCCAACATTATGCACAGATTAACCGTCGATTAGTCTCACCACAACGGCCATTTAATGCTAAAATCGCCGCCATTATTTGTTTAGCGATACACAAAACCATGGCCAGAAAAAAAACACCCGAAGGTTACAATCCAGAAGACGAACCGGGTTACCGCAGTAAAACCGAATTAAAACAAGACGCCAAAGACATTAAAGCGCTTGGTTTGACCATTATTAAAATGTCTGTGAATCAGCGTAAAAAGCTCGATTTGGATGAAGAGCTTAGCTATGCTTTTGAAATTGCAGATAAAATTAGCAATACCCGAGAAGGTTACCGGCGTCAATTGCAGTTTATTGGCCGTTTATTGCGTTCCCGTGATGTAGACGAAATTACCCTGGCAATGAACAAGTTGACCAATACCAATAAGCAAGCAGAAAAAGAGTTAATGGCGCTGGAAAAAACCCGTGAACAATTACTCACACTGGGCGATGACAAAGTCAATGAACTGGTTGCTCAATACCCAGAGTTCGAACGCCAAAAATTACGTCAGCTGGTGAAAAAAACCCAAAAACAACAACTTCTACACCCAGAGCAAACATCACCTTCATTTCGCGAATTGTATCAATACCTCAAGGAAGTTATAAAGTGAGCATTAAAAACCACCCCTTAATAACAACGGTGACCCGCACGTTACAGCCGTTTATGATCGTCTTATTCAGTACCTTCATACTCGCAGCCTGCGGCGGAGGCAGTGGCAGCGACGGTACCCCGGCACCGGTCAAAATAGGTGCCAACCTGACCCTCACCATCAGCGACGGACAAAACCAGCAAGCCAGCGAATTTGCAGCCGCCAGCACCATTAAATTAACCGTCCAGGCCAAAAATGATTTTGGTCGTGGTGCCAGTGGCATTGCGGTGACCTTCGCCACCACCTCAGGTTCTTTGTCGCAAAGCACCGCACTTACCGACAGCAACGGTTTTGCCAGCGCCAGCCTAATCACGACCAGTAATAGTGTCGGCGTTGCCACCATCACCACCACAGCTACCGTCGATGGTGCTGCATTATCCGAAGCTAAAAGCATTGAGATCACTGAACAGATTGTAGCCAGCAACACATTAACACTTGAGGTGCTCGACAGCGCCTGTCAAACGCCCGTCAACTCAATCACCGCTGGTAATACTTTATGCCTTAAAGCCCGCTTATCACTAGATGATGTCGGCGTCTCGGGTGAAGTAGTTACTTTTACCGCACCACTTGGTACATTGCGCCAACAAACGGCCTTAACCAATGCCAGCGGCGAAGCCACTGTCTTATTCGACACAATCATTACCGATATCGGTGCAGCCACAGCAACAGCTAGTGCCAACAGCATCAGTGGGACTCAAAACTACCAGTTAACCCAGCCTCAGTCCCAGTCAAATGCCACCTTGTCACTGGTTATACTTGATGCCACCTGTAGTACACCAATGAACCGAGCGGCTTCTGGCAACAGCTTATGTATTCAGGCCAGTCTGGTACAAAACAACCAGCCCCTCAGCGATGCCTTAATTACCTTTGCTGCCTCACTGGGGACTTTGCAACAGACCACAGCGCTGACCAATGCTATTGGTGTTGCCACCGTGGTTCTTAACAGTACCAACAACATATTAGGTGCAGCCAGTGCCAGTGTCACATTCGAACAAGTGACAACCCGCCAAAATTATGAATTTACCAGTGGCACCCCACAAGATACGACCACTATTACTCTGTCAGTCCTGGATGCCAATTGCGCTGCACAAGTCACCGATATCACCGCAGGTAACACTTTTTGTTTACAGGCAAGTTTGATCAAAAGTAACCAGCCACTGAGCAACCAAGTGGTTGATTTTTCGGTGACCTCAGGGACCTTGCGCCCAGCCTCAGCATTAACTAACTCAGCTGGTGTTGTCAGCGTATTTGTTGACAGTACGACTAACCTGTTAGGTGCCGGTGTTGCCACCGCGACCTTCGGTACTTTTAATGCGGCAAAAAACTATCAATATACCGACGGGACGCCTCAACAAGGGAGCGAAACCTTATCGTTATCAATCCTCGATACCAGTTGCAACGCACCAGTAAGCAGTGCACCAGCGGGTATCACTTTGTGTTTACAGGCAAGCCTCATCAAAGACAATCAACCACAAATTGGCACTATCGTGAGTTTTGCAACCACCCTTGGCAATCTCAGACAAAACTCAGCGCTGACTAATGCCGCTGGTGTTGTCACCGTCTTCTTGGACAGTACCATCGACTTGCTTGCCGCAGGTATTGTCACGGCCAGCACCAGTCAATTATCGGCGTCACAAAACTTTGAATACACCAGCAGCGCACCTCAAGGGCCAACGGACATTTCGTTAACCATTCTTGACAGCAGCTGTACGACGCCAACCAACAGCATAACCGCAGGCTCGACCTTGTGTTTGCAAGCCATTTTGCTGGCAGCACAAACCCCTATTGAAGGCGAAGTCATTACTTTTGCAGCACCCATTGGCACCTTGCGCCAACAAACCGCCTTAACCAACTCAGCCGGGATTGCCTCGGTGTTACTTGATAGTGCTGATACCTTGTTAGGGGCTGCCACTGCTAATGCCGTGTTTTCGACCTTAAGCGGCAGCGCCAATTACGAGTTCACATCGCAAAACTCACAACCATCACTGGAGCCACAGATCACCCTGATGACAGTGCAAAACGGTGAATTAAAAAATCGTTTTAAAGTCGGTGAAAATATTCAGCTCCAAGCGGTGTTAAAAGATGGTAACGGAGCAGCACTAAATAACGTTATCATTCGTTTTACCGCAGAGCGCGGTCAGTTAGCGACAACTTCAGCTTTAACCGATAATAACGGTCAGGCACAGGTGACATTGACCGCTCAGGCGGTTGATTTAGGTGCAGCCGTTGCCACCGCACAGGTGACGATCAACGACGTGACATTCACCAAAACCTTTAACTACGAAATACTATCCGCTGACGCCGTTGAACTCGACGCTGCCCGTATCGGTCATTTTAATGCCCAAAACCAGTTTATTGAAAACGAATTAGGGCTGACCCTTGAACTTGATGAAAATGGTGAGTTTGCGCTTAGTGCCGGTGGCACCATGGGTGTAACCATCGCCGTTGTTGACCAGGACAGCAAGCGTATCACCACTCCAACACCAGTAATATTTAATTCAGCCTGTGCCGCCAATGGCAATGTGAATCTGGATTCACCGGTATCAACAATCAATGGTGAAGCCAGCTCCACCTATGAAGACATCAGTTGCGCTACCGTTAACGGCAATCAGGACACGATAGTAGCCACTATTACCGTTAACAACGTAGCGTTGTCTGCCAGCAAAACCATCCAGCTCAAACCAGAGGCGGTGGGTTCAATCGAATTTGTTTCTGCGGTTCCTACTGAACTGGTTTTACAAGGCACGGGTGGACAAGGCAAGCAAGAAAGCTCAACCTTAACCTTTTTGGTTAAAGGCGCTTTAGGTAATCCGCTCGCCCAACAAAAAGTCAACTTTAGTCTGGATGCCAGCCCCGGTGGGTTGTCACTGGCACCCGCAGAATCTTTAACCAACTCACAGGGCCTAGTGACTACCCGAGTAACCTCAGGTACCGCACCCACAGTAGTCAGGGTAACGGCCACTACTGCGGTTAGTGACGACAATACCATTCGAACCCAGTCAGATTTACTATCAGTTAATACCGGTTTGCCTGATCAAAACAGTATGACCCTATCAACGGCCACAATTAACCCCGAAGCGAATAACTGGACTGGCGTAGAAGTGCTCGTTACCGCCTATTTAGCTGATAGCTTCAACAACCCGGTGCCTGATGGAACGACGGTAAACTTCACCACCGAAGGGGGTGATATTCAAGGTACTTGTAATACTACCAATGGCAGTTGCAGTGTAACTTGGAAGGGTACTAACCCCCGAGTGATCAAC
The DNA here is from genome assembly GCA_047614605.1 of Alteromonadaceae bacterium. GTDB lineage: Bacteria > Pseudomonadota > Gammaproteobacteria > Enterobacterales > Alteromonadaceae > JABSOG01. The sequence continues at coordinate 173 of JBLHHD010000004.1, read as the reverse complement.
CACCGGATCACGGTTACAGCGTTTGCCATCGGTCACGAAACCTTTTTCGATACCAATGGTAACAACGTTTTTGATGATGCTGATGGTGATACTTTTATACACGATGGAACAGACAGTGGCCTGGATCGGGGGGTTTATCACAATTCAGGCTTTATCGATCACAGAGAAACCTG
>JBLHHD010000003.1:0-24844 GCA_047614605.1 Alteromonadaceae bacterium | reverse complement strand
TAATTGAAGTGGAAAAAGTAGCTTAACTGGTGTATCACAAATACTTGACCACCTCAATCAACGACCTCAAACCATCGTTCAATTTTAAATCGACACGATCATTTTAAGTCACCTCAAATTTGTTACTCCAACTGTTATGTTCAAGATTCAATAGCTATATTCTATCATGGTTTTTTTAGGCCGATTTTTTCGATCTGTGTGGGGTTTTAAGGCGTTATAATTTTTCGATGCTTACTTTCCATCCCTGAATGGTTTTCAGGTTTGTCTCGATCACCTGCTTTGAATGGAACGACAAATAAAGCGGTTTAACCAAGACAATAAAAAAATGAGCAAAATGGTGTCAAGCACTATTTGGAAATCATGCTAAAAAATTACTTAATTTGATGACTAATCTTGTACCGCCACCACTTTATGAACAGTTACAGAGGAAGTAGATAACCGCTTGATTTACAAGCGGTATCTGAATAGATTTGAGCTGGACTGTACGCCGCTGCTCTTGTTAAGGGTGGAGAGAACAATAATTCTGGGCTAGTGTCATCGGTGGGATTCCCGGCGGGACGCCGGTCCTACAAAAAAGGTGCGTAGAACAATCATTCTGGGGTTTTCGAAGAGATTTAAAAAAGGTGTGAGCTGGCCTATAAGCCGGGTTCTGTCGAGAACAATCATTCGTCTAGGTCTGAAATCGCTCGCAGACTCAAGCAACCTACCCGGTTTCAACGCGGGACGCGCCATATGAAACCCTATTTGGTCTTGCTCCGGGTGGAGTTTACCTTGCAACCCACTGTTACCAGGGGTCCGGTGCGCTCTTACCGCACCCTTTCACCCTTACCTTGCACTATAAATAGTGCCTGGCGGTCTTCTCTCTGCTGCACTTGTCGTCGGCTTGCGCCGCCCAGGCGTTACCTGGCACCCTACCCTATGGAGCCCGGACTTTCCTCCCCCTGATAATTTTCATATCAGGCGGCGATTGCTCAGCCAACTCACCGGGGCATTCTAACTGATTTGCCCAGATATTACAGTTTTATTTCACTCGATTAAAATGACGATAAACATCACGGCTTGAATGTAATACGCGTAAAATTACTACCGTATTATCAACTACATGATAATAAATAACATATTCTTTTAACGGGATCGCTAATACGTTATTTTCAATATCACCACGCAGCCGCCCCATTGATGGAAATTGCGCTAAATGCTCAAAAAATGAATTGATACCAGCCAAATAGTTCGCAGCCTGCTCTTTGCCCTACTCTTTACGGGTATATCGCATAACAGCCATTAAATCAGCTCTGGCTTTAGGAGTTACTTTGTAATTAAGCATTCTTCATCAAGCTCTTTGAGCATTTGTTCCATATCAAGTGGCTTCGCTTCACCGTTTCTTGACTGCTCAAGCGCGATTCCAATATCCTCCTTTAGTGCCACCATTTTCGCTTGGTAGCTGTAATCGTTTTTAATTTTGTCTCGTATCGCCTCATGTACCCACTTATCTGGGCTATCATAAGTAATGTTACTGGATACTTCCTGATTAATGAATGTGTCGAGATCTTCGCTTAAATTTAGATTCATAATATTCACCTTTTGTTGATTGGTGTAAACAATATACAAACCGTTGTCAACTATTCACTCATTCCTTTTGTATCGTCAAACCTAACTTATACAAGTCGTTTTTCTTCAGTTCGTAATGCCCGGCAACCACGGCAGCGGCTTTTTTTAATGGCAATTCTTGCATCAGTGATTTGAGTAAGGCGACGGCTTCGGTCGAAATGTCTCCCGTATCTGGCTGCTTAGTGCTAAACATTAATACCATTTCGCCTTTGCGGTGTACGTCCTCGGCGTATAACCAGTCAAGTAGTTCTTTGGCGGTGCCTTTAAAGTAGGTTTCGAAGGTTTTGGTGATCTCTTTTGCCAGCACTACCGGGGTTTCTTCACCCAACTGCTCACAAATGACCGTTACTGAGTCGGCGATACGCCGGGGACTTTCGTAGCAAATCACGGTGCCTTTTAACTCGCTGGCATAATGTAAAAAATCTTGTTTGGCTTTTTGTTTGACCGGGATAAACCCTAAAAAGGTGAAGTTGTCAGTGGCTAGTCCTGAGCAACTAACCGCTGCAATGGCAGCACAGGCACCTGGAATTGGTGTGACCCTTACGCCTTTTTCTCGGCACAGATTGACGATGGCGTAACCCGGATCACTGATAAGTGGAGTACCAGCGTCAGATACCAGCGCTACATCATCGCCTTTTTCGAGCCACGAAAGCAGTAAGCCGGCTTTGTCTTTTTCGTTGTGATCGTGAAATGCGGTCATTTTGGTCGTAATACCATAATGAGATAACAGTATACCCGTATGACGAGTATCTTCTGCCGCTATCATGGCTACCGACTTAAGCGTTTCAATCGCCCGGTAGGTGATGTCGTTTAAGTTGCCAATGGGGGTGGCAACAATAAATAATTGTCCGGTTTCGCTCATTTTATTCCGTCTTTGATTGGCTTTGTGCTTATGCGGCAGTAAGATAACACTTTCTTTTGATGATTAAATGCAAAATATGCCACTGAACCCATTCAAACCTTTTTTCTGTCGTATGCCAGTGCTGTGTCTAATGCTCACTTTACTGGCTTCGTGTGCAACCGCACCAGTCAAAAAGTCGACCCAAGCACAGACTAAACCGACCCAAGTCAAGCAACCTCAAGTCTACAGTAGTGACGACTATCTGCGCATGGCAAAACAAGCTAACGACTCCCCTACGTATCTGCTAAAAGCCGCGCAAACAGCTCAGCAAGAAGGCCACTTTCACAAGAGTTTAATCATTGCCACTACGCTTGAAAAAAACCAGCTGCCATTAGCCATCGCTCAGCAGTTGGTACTGGTAAAAGTCAATGGTTTGTTGCAGGTTGAGCAACTTAGCGAGGCCGAAAAAACCCTATTCACGCCTATGGCAAAGTCACTGGCCATCAAAAACGATATTGCCTTATTAAAGGTTAAGCTTTACAGCCAGCAAAACCGTTATATTGAGTCCTTAAGCGAGTTGTTTGTCATCGAAAAGGCTGTCGAAAATCATGAGATTCACGCCGATCACAACGAAATAGCCCAAACCATTTGGCATCAGCTCAATCAACTGCCTAATATCAGCCTCGATACTTTCACATATGAAGGTTACACCAATGCTAAGTCGTGGATCGAGTTGGTTAAAATCACCCGCTTGTACGCCGGTCAACCGAGTGTATTACAACGCCAGTTAAAAAATTGGTATGAATTACACCCAATGCATTCGGCCATGAGTGTACTGCCCGAGAGTTTTCAACGCTCGCTGAATGTTGAGCCTTTTGTCCCGACCAAAATAGCGGTGTTATTGCCTTTTACTGGTAAGTTTCGTAAACAGGCCAAAGCGGTGCGTAATGGTTTGCTGATCGCCAATCAGGACAAACATAATATTAAGCTAATGTTTATTGATAGTGAGTTATCACTAACTACGGTTGAGCAGCGTTTACAAGCGCAACAAGTTGAGTTTATTATTGGCCCGCTGCGTAAAGAAAAAGTTCAGGAATTTGCTCAAAGTGCGGTGATTGCGGCCCTGCCAACGCTGTTTTTAAACACGGCTGAACATAACATAAACCAGCAACATTACTTTTTTGGCCTTAATCCAGAAGACGAAGTGCAACAGGCGGCAAACAGACTGTTTGAACTGGGTTATAATAAACCGTCAATTATCGCTCCGGGCAACGGCACCGGCAAACGCCTCAGTGAAGCTTTTGTTGAAGCCTGGTTATCCCAACGCACCGACAAGCCCATTTTAACCCCACAAATTAGCTATTTTGTCGATCAGGCGCAGATGCAAACGGCAGTTAAAAGCCTGCTGGATGTGGAGCAGAGCAAGCAGCGAATTAAAAAAATCAAATCGTTGATCAACAAAAACCTCAAAACTGAATCCCGTAATCGTAAAGATATCGATGTGATATATGTTATCGGTAATAATATTCAAACCAAGCTTATTAAGCCGCTGATTGATGTTAATACCAGCCCATTCACCACCGCTATCCCAGTTTACGCCTCTTCACGAAGCCATGGTTTGCAAAGCAACAATAGCGATAAACGCGATTTGCGATCGCTGATCTTTACCGAGATCCCCTGGCTGCTCGACAGTGAAAAACACTATGTCAAACAACGAGGATTGTTCGATAAACTTTGGCCAGGACAAGAGGAGTCACTACGGCGTTTGTTTGCACTAGGGTATGATTCGTTGTATTTGATTGACCGTATCGCCCAGTTGCGGGTATTAAACGGGTTAACCGAACGCGGCATGAGCGGACTTATCTCGGTAGATGAAAACGGCTTTATTAAGCGCCGTCACCTGTGGGCGCAATACAATAGTGCTGGTCAGGTTGAAGCGGTTAATGTGAATTAAAGTCTGCAACAATGAAACTGTTCGCTTTAATTAAACGTTGGTTTAATCCTCTGCCAATTGGCCAAAATAGCACAAGCGTGGGTCGATTTTATGAAGATATGGCTCGCCAATACCTACAAAAACAGGGTTTACGCTTCATTGAGGCAAATTTTAATTGTCGCTACGGTGAACTAGACCTTATAATGGCCGACGCTGATCAGCTGGTCTTTGTCGAGGTTAAATTTCGTACCAGCCAGGCTTATGGTGGCGCTATCGGTGCCATTTCCCACTCAAAGCAACGCAAGTTGATTAAGACTGCGAAGCTGTATATGCAGCAACAACGGCTGTCTAGTACAGCAGCTCGTTTTGATGTGGTGGCTATACAAAGCCTGAGCCCTAGTGAAAAAAGCCTTAGTGATGAAAGCTCAGCGAAAAAAAGTAGCGCAGAGAACAGTCAACTGCGCTGGATCAAAAATGCTTTTTATGCCAATGCCTATTAAACGGCTGTATTGACCAACTGTTTACGGATACCTGTATGCTCGAAAAAATCAAATCCATTTATACCGAAAGTATTCAAACCTTTATTTCGTGTGGCGAAGTATTGCCCGACCAATTACAACTGGCCGCCAATATGATGGTGCAGTGTTTGCTTAACGGCAATAAGGTGATCACCTGCGGGGTATCAAGCGGCACATTGCTGGCCGATCATCTGGCCGATATGCTGGTTAATCATTACGAAATTGAACGCCCTTGTTTACCCGCTTTATCTTTAAGTCACAGCTTATCGAACAATACCGACTGTTACGCCCGGCAAATCAGGGCGCTCGGCAATGCTACCGACATTTTGCTGGCGATATCACCGCTGGGTCACGACGAAGTGGTGATCAGTGCCGTTGAATCAGCCTTAACCAAAGATATGATTGTGATTGCCCTGACAGGCGGCGACGGCGGCGAGTTATCCGGGTTATTAAGCGACAATGATGTTGAGATCCGAACCCCGTCAACCCGTCCTTCACGTATTATCGAAACCCATCTGTTTAACATTCATTGTTTGTGCGATTTGATTGATACCATTTTGTTCAGCCAGCCAGATAATGACGAATAACCCAAGAGACTTCCCATGAAATACGCCAAACTCATCGCCACCGCGCTTATTCTCAGCCAATTACAAGGGTGTACGGCACTGGTCATTGCCAGCGCGGCCAGTGCAGCGTCAGCGGCCAATGATCGTCGCACAATCGGCGCACAAATAGATGACAGCACTATAGAAGTAAAAGCCGGTCTGGCTTTATCCAAATCAAAGGGGTTATCTGACAACACCCATATTAGTCTGGTCAGCGTTAACGGCAATTTACTGGTCGTAGGTCAAGCCCCCACCGAGTTTTTACGCGACGAAGCCATTAAAGCCCTTAATCAGGTCGAAGGGGTTAAGCGGGTACACAATCAAATTAAAATCAGTAGTGTCACGTCAATTCTGACTCAAACGACAGACAGCTGGATCACTTCCAAAATCAAGTTAAAACTGCTCACAGAAGAAGAAGTCAAAAGTAATAATATTAAGGTGGTCACCGAAAATGCTGAGGTATTTTTAATGGGATTGGTCAGTAGTAAAGAAGGCGATAAGGTTGCCGAGGTGGTCAGCCAAATCTCCGGCGTCGCTAAAGTGATCAAGATGTTTGAAGTGTTGTAATAATTAGCGGCCCCTTTAAGGCTAAGCACGGTGCGCATTGCGCACCGTCAAATAAAGCTAATGTTCAATAACCTAAGCAGTACCGCCAACGGTCATTTCATCAATTTTAAGGGTTGGTTGACCAACACCTACTGGTAATCGCTGGCCTTCTTTGCCACACACACCAACACCAATATCTAACGCCAGGTCATCACCCACCATAGAAATGAGTTTCATCGATTCTGGACCGTTGCCAATCAGGGTGGCCCCTTTGATAGGCTGAGTCACTTTGCCATCTTCAATCAAATAAGCTTCTGAGGCTGAAAAGACAAATTTACCCGAAGTGATATCGACCTGGCCACCACCAAAATTAGCGGCATAAATCCCTTTTTTAACTGATGAGATAATATCGGCTGGCTTACTTTGTCCCGCCAACATGTAGGTGTTAGTCATACGTGGTAACGGCAGGTAGGCATAGGATTCACGGCGACCATTACCGGTCGGCGGCACTCCCATTAACCGGGCATTAAGTTTATCTTGCATATAACCTTTTAAAATACCATCTTCAATCAAGGTGTTATATTGTGAAGGCACCCCTTCATCATCAATGTTGATCGATCCGCGACGATTTTCCATGGTGCCATTATCAACCACAGTACATAGACTCGAAGCCACTTGCTCGCCAATTTTTCCGCAAAAGGCCGATGAGCCCTTACGGTTAAAGTCACCCTCAAGACCATGACCTACGGCTTCGTGTAACAACACTCCTGGCCAGCCGGGGCCTAATACTACGGGCATCATACCCGCTGGGGCATCAACCGCATCAATGTTAACCAATGCCTGGTGAATAGCGCCTTCGACATAATTCATGTAACGAGGTTTACCGTCTTCAAGCTCAAAAAAGAACTGATAGTCGGTGCGACCGCCACCACCTGAGGAGGCTCTTTCACGTTTGCCATTTTTTTCGATTAACACTGAGCAATTGAGTCTAACCATCGGGCGAATATCGGTAGCAAAAGTGCCATCGGTGGCTGCCACTAAAATCTCTTCATATACGCCAGAAATACTGGCAATTACTTGGGATACGCTGGGTTCGAATTGACGGGCGTGATCTTCCATATTATGCAAAAGTTCAATTTTTTGCGCTTCGGTGAGGCTATCTAGTGGTTCTGCAGGCATATAAGCTTGGGTTGCTTTAGTGTCGGTCCAGATCTTTTCTTTCGCAGTGTAACCATCAGGACTTTGGACAGCGATGCTACGTGCTGCGCCAGCTGCCTGTAACAACGTCGATTGCTTGATATCATCACAATACGAAAAGCCGGTTTTTTCGCCACTAACAGCCCTGACACCAACACCCCGTTCGATATTATACGAACCTTCTTTAACCAAGCCATCTTCAAGCATCCACGATTCATGACGACTGAGCTGAAAATACATATCCGCATAGTCTATCTGGTGATGTTGAATAAAACCGAATATTTTATCCAGCTCATCGCGATCTAACCCTGATTGTTGGAGTAAGTTTTGTTCCACTGAATTCATTCGTTAGCTCTTTGTTTTGGGTCGATAAATCGACTATTTAATTCGGCGATAAACCGGTCGTGTTGTTTGACTGGCATGTCCTGGCGAACCTGATTAAGTATTTTTTGCTCGTATACAATACGAATAAGTGTAGTCCCCGTGCCCGCATCAGCCAGCACATCACCCCAGGGGTCGACAATTAAGCTGTGACCGTATGTCTCACGCCCATTGGCATGAATACCGTCCTGCGCCGGGGCAACCATATATAGCTGATTCTCAATCGCCCGGGCTTTAATTAACGTCTCCCAGTGAGGGCGTCCGGTACGTTGGGTAAACGCACTGGGCAACAAACAAATTTGCGCACCCGATGCCCTCAAAGCGCTAAATAATCCGGGGAAGCGAACATCGTAACACACCGCCAGCCCGACGGTAATCCCCTGTAAGTCAAATACCACCACCCGGTTTCCGGGCACTGTGGTATCCGATTCGCGATAGGCACCTGTGCCATCGGCAACATCAGCATCAAACAGGTGAATTTTCTGATAGTCAGCGATTAATTGCCCTTGTGAATCAAACACCGTCAACGTCGAAAAAAACTGGTCACTGCGATGGCTGACCGTGGCAATAGTGCCACCAGCAAGCCATACCCGATATTTTTTCGCCATCGCACTAAGACGTGCCTGAATAGGACCATCACCCAACACTTCCTGATTTTTAAGATTTAATCCGCTGTGACCGCCAAACAAGGCAAAACCTTCGGGTAACACCACCAAACTCGGCCAATTGGGCTCGAACGTCTCATCATCGCTATTTTGCGGCCCCATCAGCTGATGCAGGTGCGCGTCAAGTTGAGCAAAGTTATCATCAATATCTGGCGATGAAGTCAGCTGAAAAGCCAGTAAATTAAGTTTATCCGCTGGCACTGGTTTGCGCCTCGTTATTTCGTTGTAGCTTACTTCCCTGGTCAACGTTGTTAACCGGCGGGAGGGCTGCTGGGTCTGGAATTGTTGGCACGACAGCCGGGTCTGGTTTTTGTTGCTTACCTGGTGTATTAGGGGTAACCGTTCTTTGCGGTAATTTAATATCCCGGGATTTGCGTTCGATTTCGGTGAGCACCGGTTCGCTGACCGTTCCGGTCAGGTTAAAGTGAATTTTTGAAATCACTTTGGATTCGAACACCTCATTAAGTCCCAACGCCGCAATACCGCCCACAGGACTAACCAAAAAGGCAATTAGTGTCGGTAAACTCGATGTGTATTTAGGGGTAAAAGCGAGTTTATAATCCAGAGTGTTATTCACCAGATTAGTACTGCCTTTAAGGACCAGATCAGCAGGCACACCATCAATCTTGGTGTTATCCGTATAAGCAATGCCGCTTTCAATCAGCATGGTACCGTCCATTTTGTTATAAAAGAAACCTTTACTGAACACATCACGAAAATCGAGCTTGAGTTTTCGAATAATCGAATCAAAACTCAGTAACGAAAACAACCGACTGCCCCGGTCGCTGATCTCGGTTAGATGCCCTTCGCCCATTTTCCATTTAACCTCACCACTGAGTGACGGAGTATTAAATTGATGAGGACCACCCGCCCAGTTGGCAAAAAAGTCCATGCTGGCATTGCTGTCTCTGACTGATGAGGTCAGGTCATATTCATTGAGCAAACGACCAATATTGTCACTGCTAAAACGTCCTTTGATAGCCGATATGCCAATACCCGCATCACCAACCCACTCGCCCGTGGCATTAAGTTGATGTTTGCCTTTAACAACATCAAAACGGGTAAATCTAAGGATATCACCATCGGCAAAAGCTTCAATATCGAGTCGTTGTAAGTCGTATTTACCAAACTGACAATCCATGCAACTAAAATCAATCGGCGGTAACCCATTAATCAGCGCCGCTGAGTTCATATTGCTGGTCGAGGCCGCTTCTTGCTCATCTTCCTTTTCATCATTATCAGGGAGTCTGAGGTAATCCGTTTTAACGGTAATACCGGCACCCAGCCAGTCCCGATCAAAATGGGCAGACGTACGGGTTTCTTTGGCATTAATCATTAAATCCCAGCTGCCATTACCTTCGGTAACCTCAAAATTAATGCCGTGTAACTGCTGACCAAATCCACTGACTTCACCCACCTTGCCACTAATAAGGCTTGGTACCATTAACATCGAACTTCGACTGTCATTACCACTTTTGTCATTATGGCTAATCAGCTTATGGGTCAAGTCATACCAGGGCATTACCTGTACACTAGGCAAATCAACTGAAATATTGAAGCCATTGGCGCCTAGCCCCAAGTCTCTTTTACCTAATATTAAATGGGCCTGACTAAAAGTGTCTTGGTTGTGAGGTAAAATGGCATTAAAAAACAGCTGCTGATCGACATTGGCGGTAATAAGGCTACTGATATCATCACCTTTAAAACGGATACTTAAGGTTGATGGGATAGCTAAGGCTTTTTGGTAAGGCTGAGGGAAACTTAAAGCTGCTTTGGTTAAGTCAGTGCTAACCTCTACCCCATAACGCATCCCTTGTTCAGGAAAAACCAAATCAATCTTGCCAGCCAGCATCATATCCCCTTTGATATAATCATCCAGCGGCGAATCAAAAGCCGTAAACAACGGCTTGGTGTTTACGTTAGCATCCACATCAATGGACAACTCAAAACCGCCCTGGCTATCCTGACCATTAAGCTGCGCACTTAAGGGTAAGCCAAACCAGTTAGCCACAAACCCTTGAGTCCACAACTTGTTGTTATGAAAGTTAAGGACTCCGTTGACCTCGGTTAACTCTATTCCCGGCGTCTTTATCGTTAGGTTGTTACCTTTAAAAGCAACGTGACCTAAAACATCAAAGTGCTCATCAAAATAAGCCCCATCCCCTATCAGCGGTATTTGCAATTTAGCCTCTGCGGTTACCATATCCGTCACCTTAAGCACATCAAATACCGGATTGAAGATAGTGCGCAGCGGACTGGCCCTGAACAGCTTGGCAACTTTATCAAGCTCTTCTACGGCGTGAATATCCAGCACCAGCACTTCACCCGTACTAATTGAGGGCATCAACGCCTCAGCTTTGTCAGTGATATCAATGCCCAAGAAATAACCCTCATGAGGCACTATCTTTAAACTATCGTTTTTAAACAACAACTGACCGTCAATCCCAGACAATATCGGCCAACCCGGGGTAAACAAAAAATCGACCCCGGCAATTTGCGCATCAACCACAAAAATGCCTTCGTTATTGGCATAGGGAAAAGCCGCCAAACTGCCAGACCACATTAATTGTGCGACCTCAATTGAGCCGCCTTTAATCGCCGAATTAAGATACTTAATTGAATTAGTGCCCATATACTCTGGGGGATAGAAGTTTTCGGCAACCATGAGGTCAGGCACGCTAATTTCACCATAAATGGCGATATCGGGATCATCATCCAGTGCCAGTGAAAACTCCACCAGCAAGTCGATTGTTTTGTCATGCAACCACAAATTTTCTGCGCCCAGTTGCCAGACCCCTAAATGATCTTTAATCAATGACAAGTCCACAGCAACGTTTTGGTATTGTATCGGTGCTTTAAAGAGCTGACCGGTCAACAGCTTACCGTCCTCGCCATGTAACTTTAACCAACCCGCCTGTGGGGTCATGCCAAAGTGACCCGCGAGGTTTTTAAGACCCGGCACATCAATGACATTATTCCAGCCCAAACCACTGAGTTGTCCGGTCAGTTTCCACTGGGTGGAATTGGTAAACTGGGCATAGAAATCGTTGACCAATCCTTCAGGGTTATAATCGACAAATGCCGCTTCAGCTTTGGCCGGTAGCTCCACCAAAGATAACAAATTAAGCGTTCGTCCAACCGACCATTGATTGATATACAGGTCAAAAACATCGGCTTGTTTTTTGAGGTTAAACTTAACCGTAGGCCAATCGCCATTGCTTTCACTTAGGCTAATATCGTTACTGCTTATTTCCCAGCCGCTGGGGGTGGGAGCCCAAAACATCTGGCCGTTACCAAATTCGAGTTGCTGCTCGGGTTTATCGGGGTGGTTAATTCGCGACCAGCTGATGAGGTTATCACCCAAGCTAATTTCGGCCCGGCCAAAAACACCATCATCGATGTTGGTCCAGGATTGAAAGTTAATATTCGACAGTTCAATTTTGCTGCCCACAGAGGCAAATTGAGTTAACCAGGGCGAAATATCCAGCGCTACCGCTTCGATGTATAACTGCCCCGACAAATCAGTCCGCGTCGACCCATTTAGGTCCAGTACAAATGATAACGAATTGGCAGCAAAACCATCAATGCTAAACTCGCCAGTCCCTTGATGGTGGTCTTTGTCATTACGCCAAGTCAATTGCTCAATGCCCAGATAACGTTCAGCATTATTGGGGGTATTGAGGTTGATCACACTATTGGTTACCGAGAATTCTTTGAGCTGGCCGAGCAACAACTGTGACAGAGCGTCGAGTACTGGGGCGTTTTCGCTGGCATTTGCTGTAGAGCCTTGCAGTAATAACGAGCTATCGAGCGTGGCTACAACACCATCGAGAATGAAATAGTCTGAGGTTAGGTGGGCTTCGCGAATCGAGCTGAAAAAATCAAGTTTGAGCCGGACTTCTTTGATCACCAAATCCAACGGGGTAGTTTTGTTGGGTAACAAGGAGATGTTTTGCAGTAATATAGCTGGGCCTATACCATCCCAACCAGCGGTAATATTGCCGATATAAATGTCGGCACCATACTCTTGTTGAACCCACTGTTGGATATCATCCCGATACAGGCCGATGTGAGGTAAAGAATACTTTAAAATGGAGATGATCACCGCGGTGATCACCAACAGGGCAGCAATGGTTTGCCACATTTTTTTGATGCAAAAAAAGCACACGCCGCCGATTTTCATTTATACGCTTTTCTCTTGTTTGCAGCAACCTCCGTTAAGGCCGGATACTGCTGAATTCGTTGTTGGGTCAAATAATCGTTAGCCAGTGTTGGCAAGCTAACATAATCAAACTGAACTAAGCCTGAACTAAACCTGAACTAGCTGAACTAGCTGAACTAGCTGAACTAGCTGAACAGGTGTCAAAGCAGGCTACATCATCACTACATCAAACTGCTCTTGATTATACAAGACTTCGGTCTGGACTTTAATCTGTTTACTGATAAACACTTCTAATTCAGCCAAGTTGTGATATTCATCATTAATCAGTGATTCACTGACCGCCGGTGAAGTGTACACGACAAATTTAGTGGCATCATAAGCCCGGTTAACCCGGACAATTTCACGCAAAATTTCAAAACAGACGGTTTCGACTGTTTTCATTGCGCCACGCCCATGACAAGTGGGACATTCTGAGCACAAGACATGCTCCAGACTTTCACGGGTCCGCTTACGAGTCATTTCGACCAACCCCAAAGCAGAAAAACCGTGAACATTGGTTTTGGTACGATCTTTGGCCAAGGCCATTTCGAGCGTATGGGTCACCCGGTGTTTGTGTTCTTCGCTTTTCATATCGATAAAATCAATAATGATGATACCACCGAGATTGCGTAGCCTTAATTGCCGCGCAATCGCCTGAGTGGCTTCTATATTGGTATTAAAGATAGTGTCTTCAAGGTTTCGATGGCCAACAAAAGCGCCGGTATTAATATCGATGGTCGTCAGGGCTTCGGTTTGGTCAATAATTAAATAACCGCCTGATTTTAATGGCACTTTACGTTGCAGCGCTTTTTGAATTTCGTTTTCGACTTCGAACAAGTCAAAGATGGGAATTTCACCCGGGTAATACTCTAAAAAAGGGCTAATTTCTGGCACGCATTCATCAGTGAAGAGTTTAAGCTGTTCATAGGTCAGTTTCGAATCGACGCGAATGCGCTCAAGATCCGCGCCAACAAAATCACGAATAACCCGAAAAGCCAAAGTTAAGTCCTCATAAATCACACAACTTTTACGCACCCCTTTTTTCTTTTTGAGCACTTTAGCCCACAGTTTCTTTAAAAACTTCACATCTTGTTTTATTTCATCATCGCCGACCCCCTCTGCTGCCGTTCTGACAATAAAACCGCCAACGTCGTCACCTTCAACTTTGACCAGGTTTTTTAAGCGAGTCCGCTCGGCTTCACCATCAATGCGCTGTGACACTCCCGAATGAGCCGCATCAGGCATAAACACCAAGTAACGGGAGGGAATAGTAATATCCGTGGTCAGGCGTGCCCCTTTGGTACCAATGGGGTCTTTAACCACCTGCACCATAATAAACTGGCCATCACGAATAAGCTCTCGTATATCAGGCACCGCATTACTGCGCGCCTGAGCCAGTTCAGGCGAATAATCGTCGAGTTTAACAATATCGGAGGCATGTAAAAACGCTGCTTTTTCCAGTCCAATATCAATGAATGCTGCTTGCATTCCCGGTAATACCCGGCTAACTTTACCGATGTAAAGGTTACCGACTAACCCCAGTGCCCCCTGGCGCTCCATGTGGACTTCTTGGAGCACTCCGTTTTCAATCAGCGCCACCCGGGTTTCGCTAGGAGTGACATTAACCAGTAATTCTATACTCATGATTTACTCTTCCTCAAGCTCAAAACGTTGCAGCAACTGTTCAGTTTGCATCAATGGCAAACCGACAACCGCCGAATAACTACCCGAGATATGTTGAATGAATTTACCGCCTAACCCCTGAATAGCATAAGAACCGGCTTTATCCCGTGGCTCACCCGTTTGCCAGTAAACGATCATTTCGGCTTCGCTTAGCGCCCTAAAAGTCACATCGGTGGTAACCACCTCAGTATACATCTGACCTTTATACTCAATCGCAACCGCGGTTTTTACCTGATGGGTATTACCCGACAGTTTGCTTAGGGTGGCAACTGCCTCTTGCTGATTGGCAGGTTTAAGCAATATATGATCATCAATTGTGACTATGGTATCGGCTGCCAGCACTGGACGGACTTTTTTACCCGATTCACTAAGTGCCTGAGCGCCATGATGGGCTTTGAGTTTTGCCACCCTGAGCACATACTCATCAGGGGTTTCACCGACAAATACCGACTCATCGGCCTCGGCCACTAATAATTCAAACTCAATCCCCATTTGACTGAGTAACTCTCGTCGCCGTGGCGATGCTGATGCCAGATAAATCATTGTTCATTCCACTTCTACATGACTACATTTTTAGCATTACTGCATTAAACAACGGTAAACACACCGCGTCGAGTTTAGTTAGCGCCCTTTACAAAGCACCGTTTGGGTACTGCTAAATGGCAGGGTGGGCGCTATGCAGCACCGTCGTAAGGGTTATTAATCAATAAGTTAACGATTTCATCATGCTTTGAGTAAGCTTTCGGCAACGCCGAAGCTCACGTCTGAGGATGAGAACTAGAAGCCTGTCCGAGAATGAGACTCGACTGAGGAAAATTCGGATTTGGCTATTTTTCGCGCTTTTTCCAATTAAATAGTCAAACTATTCGCCTGAAAAAACCGCGAAAACTATCTCAAATCGACTTTCCCTCAGTGCTGGTCCTATTGCCGGACAAACTCCTAGTTAGTGTCCGTCCAGAAACACCGTTTCTATCTGGTAAATGCCAGGACGGACACTATGCCGAGTTTGCGGTAATGCTTATTAATCAATAAGTTGCGATCCCGTCATTATATTAAGTTAACTCAGCGAAGCGCTTGAGTTTACGTTTTAGGACGGGCACTAGTTAGTTAATCGAAAACTGCCGTCTGAATTTACGCAATAACCAGAACATCCACGGCCACACCAAAACACCCGACAATACCGGGTACAGGTATTCAGGTAAAAAATAAGTATCGGACAAAAAGTGACTAAACCAATACACCAACAAATGGTGTAAAGCCAAAAATAGGCCAATAATTAACGATTGCTGCCATACCGAAAAGTTACGAATTTTTTGGTAGTTTGAGCCGGCGACGTAAATCACAATAGAACAAGACAACGCATGAGTACCAAGCACGGTACCAAGCAATACGTCCAGCAAAAATCCACAAATCCACGCAACACCCACATTAACTCGGTGAGGTAATGCTAATGCCCAATAAATTAATACCAGTAAGGTCCAGTCGAGGCGATAAGCTTCTATCAGCCGGGGCAATGGAATGATCGACAGGATAAAGGTGATCAGTAAAGTCAGCATGATCAGATAACCGCCCTGAGTTCGTACCGTATTCATTCTTTAACCTCTCCAGCGGCTTCGATAACCGGCTTTTGATACCACAACAACAGTACCCGACTTACCCGATCGAGTTGGGCGACCGGAGTAGCCGACATTTGCGTAAATGGCAGGGATAAATCATGCTCGACACTGGTGATCCGCGCCACCGGATATCCTTCGGGAAAGCGTCCACCAAGGCCAGAGGTGACCATCACATCACCTTCTTGCATTTCGATACTATGAGGCACATTGTTGGCTTTTAGCTGATTAATACGCCCAGTGCCTTCGATGATAGCGCGCACGCCATTACGCTGGATGCGGACCGGAATGGCATGCGTTGAGTCAGAAATAAGGATCACCCGACTGGAGGTGGTTGCTACACTTGAAACCTGGCCGACAATACCAAAATCGTCAATCACCGCCTGACCTTCGTAAACACCATCAAGCGCCCCCTTATTAATAACCAGTACATGTCTGAAAGGGTGACTGTCTATCGCCATCACTTCGGCGAACATTTTTTTGCCTTGCTGGCGTACGGGGGAATCAAGCAGTGCTCGCAATTTATCATTTTCGCGCTTTAAAAAGGCAAATTGCTGTAACTTTTCATTTTGCAGTAACTGTAAACTTTTCAGTTTTTGATTTTCTTGTTGCAGGGCTTCGCGAGATTTAAACTGATCAGCAGTCCAGCTTAAGGAGTCCTCGGGCAGACTCGCCAGATAATAAATCGGCGTAATCAAAGAATTCAAAAAGGCTCTGAGTGTCGCTGAGCTGCCCGTATATTTATCGACCCCCATAAACACAAAGCTCAGAATAATGGCGAGCATTAATCTGAGTTTTATGGGGGGTGACCGACCGAAGAGTAAATTCATTCGTTAGGGTCTGCAGGTTATCACAAGAAGGACGGTGATCTTAAGGCTCACTCTTAATCGTAATCGAAGACGTCACCGCCGTGTACATCAATCATTTCAAGGGCTTTACCGCCCCCTCTGGCAACACAGGTCAGCGGATCATCGGCGATGATCACCGGAATACCGGTTTCTTCCATCAGCAGTCTGTCTAAGTCTTTTAACAACGCACCACCACCGGTTAATACCATGCCACGCTCAGAGATATCAGAGGCCAACTCTGGCGGCGATTGCTCAAGGGCAACCATAACAGCACTGACGATGCCGGTTAACGGCTCTTGCAGGGCTTCGAGAATTTCGTTACTGTTAAGGATAAAGCTGCGGGGTACACCTTCGGCGAGGTTACGTCCGCGTACTTCAATTTCTTGTACTTCCTCACCCGGGAAAGCCGAGCCGATATGATGTTTGATTTTTTCAGCGGTAGCCTCACCAATCAAACTACCAAAGTTACGGCGTACATAAGCGATAATCGCTTCGTCAAACTTGTCGCCACCGATACGCACCGATGAAGAATAAACGATACCATTAAGTGAGATAATCGCCACCTCAGTGGTTCCCCCACCGATATCGACCACCATAGAGCCGGTTGCTTCTGATACAGGTAAACCAGCACCAATCGCCGCAGCCATTGGCTCTTCAATTAAGTAAACGTCTCTGGCACCAGCACCCAGTGCTGATTCACGGATGGCACGTTTTTCAACCTGCGTGGCACCACAAGGTACGCACACCAACACCCGGGGGCTTGGACGCAAGAAGTTATTGTTATGAACTTGTTTGATGAAATATTGCAGCATTTTCTCGGTAACGTAGAAGTCGGCAATAACACCGTCTTTCATAGGCCGGATGGCGCGGATATTACCTGGAGTTCGCCCTAACATTTGTTTGGCATCGTGGCCTACGGCGGCAACAGTTTTTGGGCCACCGGCTTTTTCTTGTCTGATAGCAACAACCGAGGGTTCGTTCAGTACGATCCCTTGTTCTTTGACATAAATAAGAGTATTGGCTGTACCAAGATCGATGGATAGATCATTGGAGAACATCCCACGGAGAATTTTAAACATGAAAACGGTGATCCCTAAAGGAAGTGATTATCGGTTATTGTTACCACAAACGGTTGCCGATTCTGGCGCAGCGGTAACTTTACCAACGCCATATTGTAAGGGCAAGAAAAGACTTCATTTTATTGTAAATAAACGGAGGTCACGTACCGGTTACTGCCGTTCAGCGTTTTTCGCGCCAGTAGATCACCCGATCGTTACCTCTTGACTGACCGAAAGTCACTGTTTTTACCGGCAAAGTATCATCACCATCAATAGTGCCATCCCCGTTCCAGTCAAATTGTAACCACGGGTAATTGTCCAGATTTACCGTGATGGGTGCCTCAGCAGTAAGCCCCGCTTCACCGACGTTAAACAGCGGCGCAGTGAGGGTTAAATTAAAGCGGCCGCCAACCGCACTCATCACTGTAGTTGTCGTTGCAAGGTCTGATATGGTATCAATCGAGGTGCTGCCAATATCAACGGAAGTACCCGTAGCGTACACATCATACGAATCAAAAGGTGAGACCAAACGGCCAGAGATAGCCACTTCATTGGCCGCCACCGCACTACAGTTATCCTCACTTGAGAGCACAAAAGCATTGCCATTAAAGACCTCAGTGAAGACTGGCACCACCATATTTAAATTCACCGGACCATAACTCGATTGAGAGGTTAACCGCCCATAACGAAACGCTGCCCCGTTAACATGTAATTTAAGCGCATCGCACGTTAGGGGTGTACACAAGTCAGCCAAAGCCGCATTCAAATCCAGCGTATTGGTTAAGTTAATCGCCAGATCAGCCTCACCATCTGCGATTTGAAAACCAATAAAAGTATTTTCAAACGGACCATCCACGGCGCGAGAAATTTCGCTATTTAAAGCGGTGCCAATAGAAATACTGCCCGCGTTCCAAACGGGTATGTCGTTAGTCAGCCGTGACGTTAAGTCAGCATCATCACCCGCAACGATACTTTTGGCTACAAAGCTGATAACCGACTTGGCGTGAAGCCCATCATAATTACTTGTGATCACATTGGCGCTGTTTTGTGCCTGCAAATCCATAAACACAGTAAAGTGTTGTCCCATGTAAGTAAAAACATGACACCCGGCGATTATATTACTGCCACCCAGGGTAAAGTGATCAGGCACGAATCGACCAATATTGGCCAAACTCCCCTGAATATCGCCAACACCAAGGTAATCACTGTCATTTAGGGTGGCATTTAGCGTCAATATGCCCACTTCATCCCAGCTGATATCAGTGACCGCTGCAACACTGGTAGTGAATGCCTGAGTTGTCGTCGCCCCCGATAAAACGCCATTGATACCACCGCCCGGGCTGACCAAAGCATGACTCAGTTTAAGTACTTCACCGCTAAAGTTGGCAGCGGTGGCATTATCGTTAAGCGCCGTTAACACATCTGGCACCCCATCGTTGTTAGCGTCTTCACCACTAACCCATCTCACTCCTGTCGCATTCACAGCAAATACTTCACCGGCTCTTCTAAATACGGTGCCATCTTCATCTGCCGCCGTTGAGTTTGCTGCGTCATTAACATCCAGCTTTAAACCAAACGGCCTCACCACAAAACGGTTGGTATTGCCGCTCATTACCTTGGTTTCACCCGGTAGCAATTCGATTGATTTACGGGCGTGTAACTTGATTTGCCCGGCCTCTGGGTAGTTAACGACAATGGTGGCCTTTGAGTCGGCACCAAAACGCAAGTTACTGGTAATGTAAGCGCTAGCAAAATCACCGAGGGTTAAGCTGTTATTGTTGTTGGCAATCGTCACCGGATTGCCTGAGCAGCTACCGGGACTTTCACATTGATAAGCCAGTTCAACAGCAACATCGCTGCCATCAGCAAACAAAGGAGCACAAGCCCCCGTGTCGGTATCTAGCTTGACCGCTTGTAAGGCCAGACTTTTGCTGTTGTAACCCGTATTCGACGGTTTATTGGACAGCTGAGTGGGGATGATTTGATCACCATCGGTTTCATTGGTAAATAAAAAGCCGGTATCGGTGGTGGTGTAATCACAGCTGTTATCTAAAGCTATCCCCTCATAACACTTTAAACTCGCCGTGGGACTGGTCGCAGTAAGGCTCAAGGTCACGATGGTCTCGGTCGGTTCAGCTACCGTGATGGTGGTTGAACCTGTAAATGTGGTATCGGTCGTTTCCACCACAGGCCCAGTCATGGCTGCCTGAAAAGTAACGGTGGTTGGGCTGGTATACAGGATGCTGCAGCTGTTGTTCTCACAGGCTTTAAGGGTGATAGTTTCGGTGGCACAGGTCAGTGCCGAACCATCATATTCAAGACGGTAATGATCAAGTGAGGCCGAAGCACTCGATAAACAGCTGGAGCCTATATCGGCATCAGTGATATAACTGCCCGAATAGCTGACAATTGGGCTACCGCTGACACTGATGCCACCTGCCGCCGCTATCGCTCCGGTAATAACGGCACTACCACTGATAGATATTTGTCCGGTGGCATAAATAATCGCATTGTAGGTGTCGTTACTGGCAATATGAATATCCCCGTCAACAAAAATAACCAACTGATCCGGGGTGCCCGAGGCATTAAAGTCACTACCACTAGCCAAACTGAGGCTGGTATTAAAGTATAGTCGCGCAGTACCGCTGCCAGAAAAGCTAATGCTCTCACCGCTACTTAGTGAGATACCACGAAAAAAGTGATCGCCCGCAGTAAACGCAGTAGTTGCGGTTAAATCAGTCGTTGAAGTATTGGTTGGTAAAACCAAAGGGTCGGTACCCGTGCCACTTTGCGTACACACCTGACTATTACCGTCAAGACACTCAGCACGACCGGATACGGTTAAGTTGGCTGTTGCCAATACCCCATTGGTATTGTCATCAATTGTCGCATGACCCGATATAGCAATACCACTGTTGCCCGAGGTACCAACAGCACTGGGGAAAACGGCGCTACAGTTGGGGCAAGCGGTGTTGGTAAAGCTTTGGTCACAAGCGCTGCCACCACTGGTATTGTCACAAACCAGCGCATTATCAGCAGTGACACTTTCATTACTGATAGACAGAGTAACCGTTTCAACCGCACTGTTGTCATAACTTAACGTGATGCTACCGGTAAATGTTGGATTGGCAACGCTAACGCCATCGGCTAGTAGTTCGAGAGAGGCTGAGGTGGTGACTAAACTGGAGCAATCACTATTGGCACAGGCTTTTATGGTGACCGTTTCTGCTGCACAGGTTGAACCTGCCCCGTCGTGTTCAATCTCGTAGTGATCGACACTCTGGCTCGAATTAATCGTGATTGACGCATAGTCTGTGCTCAGGACATTTGCCCAGCCGTCTTTGGTTGGATTGACTGAGGTGGTACGAAATGCTATTTCGTTATTATTTGTCCCACCGATGTAGCTGCCTGGACTGTTAATACTCCAGGACTCAACAATCTCACTGCTGGTAAGGCTATCGTTTTGCAGCTGGTAAGCGCCGTCAGTGTAGTTATAAATATAAAAACTGGTGCCACTTGAAGTACCACTGTAATGATTAACACCTGCCCCATTGTAATAAAACTCAATGGAGTCAACGTCACTTTTAAGCTCATCAATATAAAAAACAAAGGTATGACTGATCTTGAGTCCATCAATGGTGCTGGTCGTTTGATGAAAAGTCCCATTGTTGGTTTCTATCAGGTCATACTCACCGCTAAGCAGTTGATTGGTTGAGCTGCCGTCATCATCATAAGCCAGTACAGTATCACCTTGAGTGCCCGATGCATAATCGTAAGTTACCGTTTGTGAGGATCCTTTAAACGGACACAGTAATCCCCCTGATAGACAGCAAAAAAGCAATATCCGCCAGCTTGGGAGGCAATAGGCTAGCCATGTGATTAAACGACCTGGGGTGTTCACCTGCATCCAACTCAAAACAGTGAAGTGTTCGTTTTTAGAGTATAACCCAGTTTGTTTTTAACGAAAAGCTGACGGCGATTATACTGTATTTAACTTCGCTCTCGCCCTTCTACGGCAACGGTGCGTACGGTTGTAAAATCACCTGCAGTACAGCTGGCCGTACTTTCTACTCGGTAGTGGGTATAACCAGTCTCAATGATAGCAAATGAGGTGCAGATAACATCCACTTTGCAGCCATTAAAAGCCGCTTGTGCTGAAATATCCCACTGAGTATTGGCCCCACCGACACAATTAAGTGCGGCTTGGCCGTTAAGAAAGAAGATTTTTTGCATCGCCCGCTCAGCACCGCTATTAGCCGCACTTAACGCCCGGGTGCCATAAACTTCATAAGTCACCGCTTTGGCTGCCGAGCTGTAAATACTCTGCATGGCCCCGGCCAATAAGATCATCACGGTTAAAACAAACACCGCAATAATCAGCATACTGCCTTGTTGCTGTTTTAATGTTGAACGTTGAGTTGAATTTTTAGGGTACGTTAACAAGGTGTACCTCATGATAAAAAGCGACTGCTTCGCCTTGACGAATAAACGCCAAATCGGCTTTAACCAAGGCATTAGCGACCAGCGTAGCCCCTGAATAAGTAAATGGCACAATACCGTTTTTGAGGTTTTCGGCCATTAGTACCCCGGTGATCCCCGTCGGTGGCGATTGTTGCCCCACCGCAGGCCAGTAGTTAGCATAACGTTTAATTTGCCCGGAGGTGGAGCCACCTACACTAACATCTGCACAGTAACTAACCGTATTTTTAACCAGATAATAACGTTGAGTGGGTGAGTCTGCTCTAAACTGCACATTACCTGCAAACGCTATAGCTTGCACAACGATGCCCTCTCCAGGAACTTCATTAAGCGTAAAATTGTTACCGCCAAGGGTATCCAGGGTATAAACCTCAGCGGCTGATAATGGATAAATCACGATACGGGTGGCATCCAGCGGGGTGATCGCATGTTGAACCACATTGATACCAATTCTAGCCGCCTCCGGGGCCACCGGAATATCTACATAACTGGCGCTGGCAACAATTGGCACGAATTCAAGACAATGAATGTTGCCCGATACACCTACCCTAACGCTGTTAGGCAAAGCTTCGCGTATCTCGCGGGTCAAACGCTCCATCATAAAACGGCTTTGGCTGAGGATTTGTTCTCGCCCAACGGCATCGACGTATACCGATGCGCCAATACTAACAAAATTGGCCGAGCTAACCCCAACAATCCCCAAAATAACAATGACGACAATCATCTCTATCAGGGTAAATCCCCGTACAGTGGCGAGTGTTAATTGATGCCGTGGTTTAATCATTAATAATTGCCTTTGTAAGCGGCAAATTTAAAAATACCTTGGGCGGGAGTAATGACGGTGACGTTGATTCGTTTAGCGAGCTTTTCGGTATCGTTACTTCCCCCATTATAGTCATCGTCGTAAACAACCGTGACGCTAAAAGTGAAGTTTTCATACAAATTAATATAAGAGCCGACACTAGCCAGTTTTTTAATATCGTGAGTATAACCGTTGTAATCATCTACATCGTCAAAAGTATCTGGGTCATTCGCAAATTCCCCGGCATCGATACCTATAACACTGCAATCAATACCAGCGACCTCACCACAACGCAATAATCCACCGGATTGAGCTGGGTTTTCGTCAAAACGCCTGCCCATGATCTCGTTGATCAACGATTGACCCAGCTCTGCTGCTCTTACTTGGTAAATCGGATCAACACTCTTACCCGCCATAGGAAAAATCAATGTGGTCATGGCAGCCATAGAAATGGCCATAATGACAATACCGGCCATTAATTCAATCAGCGAAAACCCTTGCTCTTTAATCGCCGGTTGGCTTTTAAATAATGGCTTAGTTGCAGGCATAAGTACTGCTCACTTTATGAATATACCCCTGAGACTCGATGCAAATATACAGGGTTCCACTGGTACTGCCCGGCACACTGATTGAAAACTTACACGCACCAGCACAATCACCATCATCGACTCCAACAGCATCAATGGGTATACCATTAACATTAAAAGCAATTGTAGGCGCGACTTTATCAGGATTGCTGGTGAGCAGGGTGATCGTACTTTTACCCAGTGCCACGCGTGAGTCAACGGCGGTAGTGGTGCCACAAGCAGCATCAACATTAGTGGGTATGCCAAACACGGTGTTGCCCACATCAAAAACCGAGTTATGGCAAACCGTACGGTTATTAAGGGCTTTTAATTGGACGAGACGAAGGTGGGCGATGTATTGATCTTGAGTGGCTAATGCGGAGAATTCACTTTCATCAATCAGTTTTGGGGCAACACTGACCGCCAAAATGCCGAGGATAACAATGATGACAATCAATTCAATCATGGTAAAAGCGTGCTGTTTTTGCATTGTGCAACACCCTGACGTTCATCATTGTCAAATTGGTCATTAGAGAAAATAAAAGCTAAATAAACAGGGGGGGTTATCACCCCCTGCACTAGGAGCCTGTCCGAGAATGAGACTCGACTGAGGAAAATTCGGATTTGGCTGTTTTTCGCGCTTTTTCCAATTGAATAGTAAAACTATTCGCCTGAAAAAACCGCGAAAACTATCTCAAACCGACTTTCCCTCAGAACTGGCCCTATTCTCGGGCAAGCTCCTAGGTTATTTGCTATTAGCCATCACAACCAGTTGTGATCATTGTAACGATTGGTGGCGTATCAACATTTGCTGCACCAACATATTTAACAAAACAGGCTGCTGTTTCAACCGCTGAAACGTCTTTGGTTGTGGTAAACAACGCTGATGGATATAAGTGAAGGATACCTGGTACAAAGCTTGTACCAGTACCTGTAAACAGCGTTTCGACGTAAACAAAATCAGAAGCCCCATCAACAGCAGAAGCAATGGATGCCGCTAGCAGCATCGCTGCAGAGGTTGGTTTTGGATAACCGTAAGCGATAGGCACATTACTGGCAGTAGTACTTTCTGTCCCTTCTTTACCATCAATAGCAGATTTGGCATAAACTACCTGCATGGCACCAGCAATACCGCCTTTTAAACCTGACAGGGCAGAAACACGAGCATCGCTGGTAAAACTGATAAATTTAGGGGCTGCTGTTACCGCTAAAATACCAAGAATAACGATGACAACGATTAATTCAATCAGCGTAAAACCCTGTTGACTGGGTTTGGGCTTAAATGCACTGGTTCTATTTT
>JBLHHD010000002.1:0-25113 GCA_047614605.1 Alteromonadaceae bacterium | reverse complement strand
ATGACTCTTATGATGAATTAAAAGAAAGCCTATTTGAGACGCTATCGATGATTGGCACTGAGTTAGTCGTTAACTTTGCTTAAACTCATGGTAATATGACGAATGGTTGAAAAACAAGCGACAATGTATAATGATTTATGCCTCGTTACTTAAGAGTGGAGTTCGTTGCGAAGTTTCACTCTTTGAATCGTTATCACTTTTGACTGGTGGTTGCCTTTTGTTAATCAGTCTCTTACCATTGCCTCAGCAAAACCGACTCAAGGCATTAATAACCCAATGACAACTACCCAAGATCAAGCGATTGGTTTACATGAGGCTATGCAACGGCATTTACACGCTCGGCCTGTAACTAAAAGTATTGGTACCTTATTGCAAAGTAAAAGAAAAGTGCCTGACTTTAAGCCTTATTATCAAAGAAATTATGTTTGGGATAACGATAAAGCCACATATTTTATTGAAAGTGTGTTGCTTGGTATTGAAATACCACCATTAATCATGTTTGCCCCCATAAACTCTAACCTATATGAAGTGATTGATGGTCGTCAACGCTTTGAAACCTTGCTTAAGTTTTATCATGGGGATTTAAAGCTTACCCAAAAGGGTCTATTCCAACTTAAAAAGCTTAAAGGTTTCACGTACGATAATTTAGAACCTGAAATCAAGCGTATTTTTTTAAATACTACTTTGCGTTTAATCGAATTTTCAACATTAGGTGATTATGGCAATCAAGCGGAATCAGAAGATTTAATTAAAAAGGAAGTTTTTTGGCGTTATAACTCAGGAATTACCCCATTAAAAGCATTGGAAGTTCAGCGGGCAAAGCATTTATACGACACATTTACTGAACGAATGGAGCACGAGTTCAAGGAACAACCAAAGTGGTTAGAGCAATTCCAGCAGATCTTTTTTCCTAAGCAAAATAAGCCACTTACGAACGAGGCTTATCTCGTAAAAATTAGAGAGTTATTGGTTTTGGATTCATTTCCAATAAACTTATACGTAAACTCCGGACGAAACGAACGTGTCGAAATGCTATATGACCTGATCATTGAGCAATCACAAGAGCAAGAGTCGATCATTTATCGCTTTATTCACCGAATTAACTGGTTGTATGAGTTAAAATCAGCAATGCAGCAGAGTGAACCTTTAATTTACCAAGGGGTATTTTGGGCGTTATCTATATTAGATAAAAATGATGTTGAATTAACTGAGGTACTTGATGATGCTGTGATTATAAAGCTAAGTGATTCAATAAATGAATTGATATCAGGAAATAACGATGAAGGACATCAACCTTCCTCAAAAAAGGATGTCTTTACTGGTGCAGATAAAACCTTTAATCAAGTAACAAAACAACGTTTTGGATATTTGGCAGGTTTTTTTAATCAGGTATTGGAGGCCAAAGGGATTGAGGCAGTTAACTTTAAGCCCTTTTTATACAATCGTGCTGAAAGCTTGTATGGTGAAAGGGATGGGAATAATGAAGAACTTACCTCACCGGTGAGTAAACAGATTGAAGAGCTCGATAACATGCGGCTGAACCGTCCAGATGCAGTTAGTAAAACAATTGAAGATCTTATTAGAGAAATGAACCAAAGTCCTTTCTTAATTCGTCCCCCATACCAGCGTAAGGAGGTGATTAATAACGCCAAATCATCCGGTATTATAGAAAGTATGTTATTAGGGATCCCGTTACCTACAGTGTTTATCTATCGACGAAATGATGGTACCTGTGAAGTGATCGACGGCCAACAAAGACTGCTGTCAATATTAGGTTATTTAGGGGAGGCTTATATAAATGAGCTGGGAGTAGATGAAATGTCTGATAAGAATAAGTATAAACTCTCTAAACAAATTCGTGTGTTGACGGCATTTCGGGGCGAACCATTTCACCAACTGCCAGTGGATGCACAAAATAGGATTTGGGATTTTGAATTATCCGTGGTTTATATCGACCAAAAGCTAAATAAGGAAAGTTTTGATCCCATTGATTTATTTATTCGCCTAAACAATAAACCTTACCCAGTAAAAGACCATACCTTTGAAATGTGGAATTCATATGGTAACAGAGCCATTATTGAAGCGATAAAGCGCATTGCAGACATTACAGCCGAAGAGGATAACTGGTTTGCTTTTCGAGTTGATAATAAACGAATGCATAACGAAGAATTATTTACTATCTTTGCCTATTTAACTGCACTGGCACAAAACAGGCTTGATGCTGTTTTTGATAAAGTAGATATTTACCTTTCGCCCACAAAGACATTAATTTTTCGATTATCAAAAGTACTCGTATCAGAGTGGTTAAAAGTGGGTCATGCCCAACATCATAATATTGAAGAGCGAGACAATGTTTTAAGCAGCGTAGAACAAGTAAAAGCTTTTATTGAAAAAGTTAGGGTGCTGGCACAAAACCTACCTGTCGCTACTGATGGGAGAGTTATGCCACTTAAGCAGCGGGTCAATAAATTATTAGCGCTTGAAGAGGCTATTTACCGCAGACAAAAGAACTTTTATATTATCTGGTTTTTATTACTTAATATTGACAGCAACACGGTTAATGCAGAGCCACAGCGTTTGGCACAAACTATCATTAAGTTTTTTGCTGATTACCAAAGTTTGCCTGAAAATTCGCCATTAAAAGCAAAAGATCACTTTGAGGCGCAGGTGCGGGCATTTTGGGCTGAGTTTAATGATGATTAACTTGCTGCTCAAATTGTGCTTTGATCTGAGGATATTGCTGTAACAGCTGCTGGTATTGGGCTGCGATTAATAAACGATAACTGGGGTAAGTTAAGCTTTTTTGGATGAGTTGGATATTTTTAGTAATATCCAACTTTGCATCCGTAATGAGTGCGTTTATAGCCAATTGCCGTACCGCCTTTAATCTTGTGATTGCATTTTGCAATGACTCAAAATAACCTTGCATATGGCCAATTTCGCTGTGGCGTTTGTCACAAATTTGCTCACTGTTAAATAGAGTGTGTAGTTCGCTATGCTCAAAGCGCTTTTGCCAATAGTGCTTATTTGCCAGGTTTGTTACCAGCCGATAACGTCCGGTTGATTGATCGAATATCAGTGCCTGGCAATCGTCTTTTGAGCAAGGGTCTAGTAGCGGATGAGTCAGACTATAAAAATCCCTTTTATGGGAGTTACAATTTTTGCAGCACCAAATGTAATTATTCCAATGATAGACTTTCTCTGGAAAAGTGGATTTTGGCCAAAAGTGATCGACATCACCAATGCTTAACCAATTGGCTTGATCACTGCTCAATCGTTTTTCTTTTTCACTTAATGGCTTACTTGGCGTTGGTAAAATCTCACCACAATAACCACAGTTATTATTAAAGTTGTTAATTAACGGCTGACGTATGGCTTTTTTTAACCAGTGAGCGCTACTTGGTTTTTGCACCCATTGTAGTTGCATTTGTGGTTGCTGGGCTGCCTTTTTGGCAGAATTATAAGCTAACCATGGTGCTGCCCATTTAACTTGATTTTCAACCAGCAATATTGGTGTTTTAGTTCGTTGCACATATTGCATTGATTAGTCCTTAACACTGGGCTTAAGCTTATCAATTAACTGCTGTAATTGGCGCTCTCGCTGGTGTAATCTTTGTTGCTCGGCATAGACTTTATCAACAAAAGCTCGACTTTCTTGTACTCGCTGTAATTGCTGGCGTAATTTATCTAACTGCGTATGAGGTGCTTGCTGTTGCTCTAATGTGGCAATTTTTTGCAATAAATCTTGCTCTGAGATTTTAGGTTCAGGGGGGATTAATTCAAATAAATAACGCATAACATCACCGTATTGCCATAACCACAAATCTGCAGGGCTATTTTCGGCCACCAGGTGGTCATTTTGATTGTGCAACTGGATCACTTGCTCTTGATCTAACCCGGCAATAACAACTGGTGAGTGGGTGGTAATGATCCATTGAATATTGGGGAAGAAACGCTCAGTTAAAATATCCAAAATTCGCTGCTGCCACTTAACGTGCAGTAATTGGTCGATTTCATCTATCATTATGATCGCAGGGCAATGTAGTGGGTCGAGCGCAAACTCATAAGCTTCAAATAAGCGCTTAACAATAAAGCCGACCCAGCCCATCACCGCTTGATAACCCTGACTAGCCAATTGAAATGGTACCAGTTGCTTGGGGTTCTGGTGCTCTACCCACAGCTCTACCGGATCTATTTGCTTAAGTTCAACAAAACGAATTGGCTCGTGCATTAATTGTGAAAAAATATCAAACGTGACACTAATTAACTGGCGATTCTCTATTTTTCCTTTAAGGGCCTCAAACTCAAGACTACCAATCCAATCGGTAAAATGCGCTGTACAAGCAAGTTCCTGGCTTTTTAATATTGGTAGCAGATCCCTTACTTTGGCCTGCTTTTGTCCAAGTCCGACATTGGCCTGCTTACTGGCATT
Organism: Alteromonadaceae bacterium; assembly: GCA_047614605.1. Classification (GTDB taxonomy): domain Bacteria; phylum Pseudomonadota; class Gammaproteobacteria; order Enterobacterales; family Alteromonadaceae; genus JABSOG01. Next base: position 20,681 of record JBLHHD010000002.1, on the reverse strand, counting down.
TATATTACGTTGCTCACCAAGGCCTAAAATTAAGTTAACTAATTGATTATCTTGTTTGAACAAGGCTTTAAACTGTTGCCCTGTAATATCAACTGCCTCGGTGTCGAGGTTATTACTCAGCTCTATACAGTTTGAATAAATTATACCATTAACATAGACATCTAATGTAATGCTGCCACGATAGTCCCATATGGGTTGACCCTCTTTTTTACCTGTGATGCGTAATAACTGCCCTGCTTGTTGTGGGTCAATAGCACCATGTTTGGGGCCTACTATCGCCAAGGCTAAAGCTTTTAAAATCGTGGTTTTACCTGCACCATTAAGACCAATTAAGGTGGTGACTCTATCTTTAAATTCTATTTCGAGGTTTTGATAGACACCAATATTGCACAAGACTAACCGTTTTAAACGTACCCTTGGTATTTTTTGTTGATAATGTATACGGTTTTGTATTTGCTGATAGTGCTGTTTGAGTTGCGAACTATTGTCGCTAAGGAACAGTAGAAAACTACTATCAGGTAAGGCTGTCAGCCATAAGCTGTGGATCTGCTCTCGTACCGTAGCACTGATTGGAGCTGTTGAGTGCATAATTAAAGGTAAACGATGTTGTTTAATCACAGGTAACACTGTCTCACACTCAGCTACTATTTGCGCTGCATCTGTTTGTAAGGTTAGCTGGATCAAACAACTCACAGAGACGGTTGATAGGTGCGTGTTTAACTTTTGGGGGTTACAAACAAGTAGTGTGGTGGTTGGTTCTATTTGTTTAGCCAGCTCATCAATTTGTTGATATTGCGTTAGCGATGGTTGTTCAACCACTGTTGTCACAGTAATTGTCACAGGCTGGTCTTCTAAGTGTTTTAACAAGCCTTCAAGCGGGTTGTTTGATACTGCCCAGGTTTTCGAAAATGGGTTTCCGCTATAATTTAGCTTAGCGAGATAAGGTAAATTAGCGACAACTCCTGGTATTTGTGTTATTAGATTATCACTAATATCTAAGGTTGCTAATTTATCAAGTAAGACGAGGGCACTGGGTAAGCGGTCGAGTTTATTATCTGCAAGTTTAAGCTCGGTTAGCCAGGTATGTTCAAATAATTCATCGGGTAAAGTAGTCAACCCTAATCGGCTTAAATCCAGCGCTGGGGCGGCTGTGGCTTTATTGGTTTGCAGTCTTATAGCTAACTCATCAATAGCTTCACTTACACCAAATAAATGCCTGCGAACTAAACGTTCGAGGCTGGTATTGCTATCGACGGGGTCGGTAAATATTTGTCGTGATACTTCAAAATAATGACATAGGGATTCAATATGAGATTCTGGAATACCTTCACGCTCCCACTCAGCTAACACAGGTGGTTCGACAGCCAACTCCAGTGCTAATACATCTTGTTCCAGCCCTTCAAGTTCTCGTAATCGTTGCAGTCGTGTACCCGAGTGCCAAGGATTGCTTTGCCCCATATTTGTTATCAACTATGCTGCATTAGATAATGGCGGACATTATAACTGAAAAAACCTTTGACGAGTAACGTTTAGAAAAACATAAGGGTATAGGGTTTAGTCCTGATATAACATATTTGAAAATTATAGTGATAGCTGGGCTTTCAGCTCAGCAATAAAATGTTTTACGTTAAGCTCTGCGTCTCTTGTGGGGAGATTATATGCCGATACTGCTGAGCCAGCCATAGATTGACTTTAACAGCCGTTGGTTTTGGTTGTGGTAGCTGATGTCGCCATACAGCTCTTTTTGGCGGTAGTGCACTTTAAAGTGCTTTTTACTGAGCTTGCGGCGTAACTTGATATTATTGTGTTGCCAGCGGGTATCCCGGGATTGATAAATATCCAGGGTAGGAATGGCAGTGGTGGCGATATCCAGGTTCATTTGCTGGTTTAATTTGGCATCGGGTAGCGCCGCACTTAACAGAATAAATGCCTCTGGCTCGGGAATTTCACCTTTGGCATAAAGGTTTGCGAGTACCGCAGCACTACTCCCCTGAGCGATAACAATAAAATAGCCCTGATAGTTTTCGGCTTCGCTGGTGAGTGCTTGCATCCGCATTTTCATTTGTAATTGATAACTGGCGAAAAAATCATCATCTACGCCACGAATGGCCGCGACTCTTTGATTGGCTATTCCATTACTGCTGGTCGCAGGCGCTGTGACTGGTGAGTCGGTGCTATCCGCTGGGGCTCTCGGTGGCGTAGTAAAGACCGCTTCATTATTTTGTGGTACCGCCATGGCCAGTGTGACCCAGCCATAATCGCCAAATTGGGTACGTAAATATTCCATACCCCGGCTATTGGCCGCGTTTAATCCCCAGTCGGGAATCAGTAAAGCCACCCCTTTGGGACGTCCTGTCATATCATCGCGAAACAACACATAAAAATCACTGTCACCAGCGAGTAAGGGTTTTAGTTCATCGGGGGAAAAGAAGTGATCAATATCATTTTGAAGATTGTATTCACGGGATTTTGGTGCAATGGCTTTTGCGCGGGTGACGGCTGGCGGTGGGGTTACTTTGTTATCTGCGGGTTGTTTTTGGCTGGTGCTTTCGTCGCTGGTTGTTTCGTCTGTAGTTGCTTCGTCGGTGGTGCTTTCATCACCCTCGGCAGCATTTAGGGGAGCGACGTTAACCCCCCCACAACAGAGCAAAAGAGCAAAACTCAAGTATTTGAATAATTTTGACATAATAAACTCATCGATAACCTACTTAAGTATATCGTACAGGGGGGCTAATTCTTTAATTTAGTTTTAATCACTCTGATGTTTATTTATAGGGTAAAGTTAACCTGAATACATTGCGACTCCCCGTTGTGATTCGACACTCAGTTGACAGTGGTGTTGCTGATCGCGCTGTTGTTAAGTTAGAGTAAATCAAAAAGGACAATCCACGTTAAATTGCACTTTTTTGCCGTTATCAGGGTGTTTAAAGGCGATCCACTGGGCGTGAAGCTGCAGTCTGTCGGCCATTGCCAATGCCTCAGTGTGGGCGTATAACCTGTCGCCGAGGATTGGGTGACCGAGGCTTAACATATGCACTCTGAGTTGGTGTGAGCGGCCTGTTACGGGCTTGAGCAATACACGGCTCTGGTTGTCGTCGCGGTTGAGTACTTGATAGTGGGTGAGCGCTGCTTTGCCGTTCTCAATATCCACTATTTGTTTGGGGCGATTAGGCCAGTCACAAATCAGCGGTAACTCAATACTACCTTCATCGTCTTTGATATGACCAAAGACCCGGGCGATATAGCGCTTTTGGGTTTCTCGTTGCTGAAACTGACGACTGATCTCACGATGGGCCGCTTTGGTCAGTGCCATGATCAATAAGCCCGAGGTTGCCATGTCGAGGCGATGAACAATTGTCGCGGTGGGAAACACTGTTTGCACCCGGGTTTCGAGGCAGTCTTTATGATCGGAAGGTTTGCCGGGGACAGTCAATAATTCACTGGGTTTATTGAGTATTACAAAAGCATCGTCCTGATAGACGATGCTGATGTAAGGGTCCATTGGCGGCTGATAATGCAATATAGCCATGGGGTATCGGTTGCCTTTTTGAGCGGTTATTTAGTGTGGTGGGTGACAACGATCAAACGAATCGCATCGAGCCTGACTTCTGCTTTACCAATGTAGTTACTTAACTCCTGACGCTGGTTTTTAACAAAATCGAGTTCTTCTTCGCGAATGCTGGGGTTGATTTTTTTGAGTGATTCAAGGCGGCTTAATGCCTGATCCAAATCGTTATTCATCAGTGTCATAGCGTCACTTTGCAAATCGGTCAAACTGGCCGCTGCCAATACGTGAGCATGGGGGATTTGTGCACTGATTTGAGTTTGCAGGGCAGCGGTTAGCTGACTGGCTATTTTCTTGCCTACGGCACTGAGTTGCTTGTTAAATTGCTCGTAGGTTATTTTGCCACTGAGGTTAGTATTATTGCGATCGAGCAAAATACGTATAGGTGTGGTGGGTAGATAACGACCCATTTGCAATTCACTGGGCGCAATACTTTCGCCAATAAACATAAACTCAACAAAGTGACTGCCCGCTGGTAAGGCTTTGTTTTTGATCACTGCCACGGCAGTATTACCAATGTCGTCGGTTGTAACCAAATCCAGTGCACCCTGTACCATGGGGTGCTCCCAACTTAAAAAATGAATGTGCTCCTGAGCCAAGGCAACTTCGCGATCAAAGGTTACCGTACAACCTTCAGAACCTAAATAAGGGAATGACGGGGATAGCATATGCTCAGTAGGGCGCAAAATAATCGCCTGTTCGCCTTTATCTTCTTGTTCGATACCAAAGGTGTCAAAAATCTTGATCATGAAGATCGGCAGTTTAGTCCCTTGCTCAACTTCTTCAATTTGTTCAACAATGCCGTTTGGCGCATGTTGACCACTCGAATTGAGTTCAAGCAACTTGTCCCTGCCTTTTTCAAGCTGGGCTTTTAAGGTTTGATTGGCCTGTTGGGTTTGTTCAATCAATTGGCTAATCGCGTCCTGATCAATGGTGATGGTATTCATTAACGCCAATAACTGATCAGCGTATTGCTCGAAGATTGGCCGACCAGTGGTACAAGTTTGGTTAAAGGCATCAAGCCCTTGATCAAACCAGTCAAATAGCACTGACTGAGCAGTATCAATAAAATAAGGCACATGAATTTTGATGGTTTGGGTTTGCCCGATACGATCAAGGCGACCAATACGTTGTTCGAGCAAGTCTGGGTTCAGTGGTAAATCAAACAATACCAAATGATGAGCGAACTGAAAATTACGCCCTTCCGAGCCGATTTCAGAACAAAACAGCACCTGGGCACTGTCATCTTCCTGAGCAAAATAAGCCGCCGCTTTATCACGTTCAAATACCGACATACCTTCGTGAAATAACGCAGCACGGATAGCTTCGCGGCTAAATACTGCTTGTTCGAGTGTCATGGCGGTTTGGGCATGGGCACAGATAACAATCACTTTTTCACGTTTTAAGCTTTTAAGCAGGTCAAGAAGCCAGTCGACTCTGGGGTCGAATCCCCACCACGAACTGTCTTTGCCTTCAAAATCACTGAAAACCTGCTCAGGGAAGAGAAATTGTCGGGCCTTTGCGTGTGCATCCATACCAGCATTAAATTTGGTGGCGATATTAAGGGCATTTTTGTATTGCTCTGGCATGGTTACCGGATGTGGCAGTAACTGACGCTCAGGAAACCCTTCGATACCATGACGAGTATTACGGAATAAAATACGCCCGGTACCATGGCGGTCGAGTAATTGCTGTAATAATTGTTGTTTGGCCTGATACTTTTGATGAACGGTGGCGTCTGAATTAATTACTGTCATCGGACCGTCAATGTCGCTGACACTTAAGACTTGTTGCAGGGTTTTTAGCGTCGCTGGACTGATGGTGGTCGCATCCATTAATTCGCTGGCGGCTTGTGCGACCTCGGCATAATGGCTTTCTTCTTCGATAAACGTTTGATAATCGTAAAAACGATCCGGGTCAAGTAAACGTAACCGGGCAAAGTGGCTTTTATGACCAAGCTGATCCGGGGTAGCGGTAAGTAAAATCAGCCCTTTGATGCCTTTTGAGAGCGCTTCTATGCGTTGATATTCTACCGATGGGGTTTCTTCTTCCCATACGAGGTGATGAGCTTCATCAACAATCAATAAATCCCAGTCAGCTAGTTCGGCTTGTTCAAACCATTGCTTTTTGGCTTTGAGAAATTCGAGGCTGGTCAGCACTAACTGCTCGGTTTCGAACGGATTGGTTGCTTCGTTGATGGTTTCGTTACAACGCTCTAAATCAAAGATTGAAAAGTGTAAATTAAAGCGACGTAACATCTCAACCAGCCACTGGTGCTGGAGGTTTTCTGGCACAACAATCAATACTCGGCTGGCACGACCGGTGATCACCTGTTGGTGAATAATTAATCCGGCCTCGATGGTTTTACCCAAACCTACTTCATCGGCAAGCAATACCCGAGGAGCATAACGTTGGCCTACTTCATGGGCGATATGTAATTGATGAGGAATAAGCGAAGCTCTTGCCCCACTTAAGCCAAGGATCGGCGACTTTTGCTGCTGATTGACGTATTTCCAGCACTGATGGCGCAAGTTAAACCGCTCAAAGCGGTCAATTTGGCCGGCAAATAGGCGATCTTGTGGATTATTAAAGGTAATAAAATGGTCAAGCCGGGTTTCCATCAGCATCACACCAGCTTCGTCGGTATCAACCCGGGTACCGCTGTAAATCACCAGCCCGTCGGTTTCAATCATTTCGCTAATGGTTAATTTCCAGTCTTCTGCGCTTTTGACTGTATCGCCAACATTAAATAACACCCGGGTAATGGGGGCTCCGGTGGAAGCATACAACCGGGTTTCGCCACTGGCGGGAAACAGGATGGTGATCATTCTGCCATCAATGGCAACAACAGTACCTAAACCTAAATCTGATTCAGTATCACTAACCCAACGTTGGCCGAGCGCAAATGACATAAAATTTTCTCTGTGAGTATGAAAGGGCGGCTATGGTACTTGGAAATTTAGTTGGTTTCACCTATTAATTCAAGTCGCTCAGCAATTATCCGTTATTCTTTTGTATGTCTTAAATATAGGCAGTGATGTGTTTCTGATTAATGAGGTCTTTATTCACTGTGGCTAGGAGCTTGTCCGAGAATAGGGCTAGTGCTGAGGGAAAGCGGGTTTGAGATCGTTTTCGCGGTTTTTTCAGGCGAATAGTTTGACTATTTAACTGGAAAAAGCGCGTAAAATAGCCAAATCCAGATTTTCCTCAGTCGAGTCTCATTCTCGGACAGGCTCCTAGAGCGCCATATGGTTAGAGATCGCTCACCAGCGAGAACTAAAATTGTCGTAAACAAGGCAAATTCTTTTGGCTTTAGTCATTCTAAAGCAAAAGGATTTAACGCCGTTTACGGACATTTTAGACTCGTCCTTGGCAATGTCTAAAAATCGTTGAGACTACCACAAAACCTTTTGTTGCGAATTCACTTTTTGTTTATCATTAAATCAGCACATTCTCAATTTTTAGACACTCTGGTGAGTCTATTTTCTAACCATATGGCGCTCTAGCACATCTTGAGCTGATTCGGAGCCAGTGCCGTTCTGGCATTTAGTTAATAGAAACGTTGTTTGTGCTGAGGCAACATTTCGACGGACACTCACTTGCGTTGTTTATCGTTGAGAACTAAGCTGTAACTATGTCCAAATAGAATCTCGTTTAAGAGTGGTTTATGGTCGAAAAAACGAATGCAAAAACAACAAAAATGTATGTGTTAGATACTAACATTCTCCTTCACGAACCCTTCGCTTTTTTATCCTTCCAAGAACATGAAGTTGTCATCCCCATGACAGTACTCGAAGAACTTGACCAGATTAAAGATCGTAATAAAGATGTCAGCCGGGATGCCCGGGTGGCTATTAGGGCACTCGAAGACATGCTCAGAGATGCCACCCCGGAAGATATGTTGAATGGCGTGCCTTTGCCTTGCTCGCCAGATGGTACTAAACCCGCCGGGCATCTGATCATTGTTAATGATTATCAACTAGACAACGATATGTCCGGGTTACCCGGCGGCGACAATGATAATCGTATCATTAATACCGCGCTATGCTTGCAAAAACGCGAGAAAAACAGCCGGGTATCTTTGGTGACCAAAGATATTAATATGCGCATCAAAGCCAAAGGGGCGGGGCTTGATAATGTTGAAGATTACCGCACCGATCAGCTGATTGATGATGTCCAGTTTCTGTACAAGGGTTACTGTGAAATGAAGGGCGACTTTTGGTCCACGGTAAAAGAGTGCGAGAGTGAAACTGTTGGCCGGGAGACCTACCATACCATTGCCCGTAAAATCTTTCCTCAGGCATTTAATAACGAGTATTTGCTGGATGAAACCCGCAGTTTTGCTGCCCGGGTTGTTGACGTTAATGAAAACACGATTCGCCTTTTAGACTTGGGCAAAGAGCGATTATTACACCGCACTGCCTGGGGCATTACGCCAAAAAACATTTATCAGGCAATGGCCCTTAATGCACTGCTTGACACCGATCTTGACTTAGTGATTTTAACCGGTCCTGCCGGGTGTGGTAAAACCTTGCTGGCACTGGCAGCTGCATTGGAGCTGGTGATTGAAAAGGGGGTTTATGACAAAGTGCTGGTCACCCGAAATACCCCAGAAATTGCTGAATCCATTGGTTTTTTACCGGGTACCGAAGAAGAGAAGATGATGCCCTGGCTGGCCGCTATTACCGATACGCTTGAAGTGCTGCACAAAAATGACGAAAATCCTCATAGCAGCCTCAATTACATCATGGAAAAAGCCAACATTCAGTTTAAGTCGGTTAACTTTATGCGTGGTCGCAGCATTCAAAACGCGATTGTTATTTTGGACGAAAGTCAAAACCTCACCGCTTCACAGCTTAAAACCATCATTACCCGCTGTGGCGAGGGCACCAAGATCATCTGTTCGGGTAATCTGGCGCAAATCGACAGTAACTATCTTACGCCCGTGACATCGGGGTTAACTTATATTGTTGAACGGTTTAAAGATTTTGAAGGCAGTGCCACAGTGAATTTGAGTGGTGTGGTCAGAAGTCGGTTGGCTTCGTTTGCTGAGTTGAATATGTAGTTATGGGTTTGGGAGCAGCGGCGAAGTCTCTGTGTCGCCGGTTTTGCTAAAAAGGGCAATAAAGTGAGGACTTTATTACCCTTTCTTATTAAGCTTTACGGCGCGAGCCGCAAAACCTTATAAATGTGCTTTTAATATTTCAGCTTTGTCGGTTTTTTCCCAAGGAAAAATATCACGGCCAAAGTGACCATAAGCAGCTGTTGCTTGGTAGATTGGACGTTCCAAATCAAGCATTTGGATAAGGCCATGTGGACGCAATTCGAAATGTTCGCGAACCAGTTCAATCAACTTATCTTCTGACAACTTGGCAGTACCAAAGGTTTCAATACTGATTGAAGTGGGCTCGGCAACACCGATAGCATAAGATAATTGCAGTTCACAACGGTCAGCCAGACCAGCCGCAACGATGTTTTTAGCCACATAACGTGCAACATAGGCCGCTGAACGGTCAACTTTTGAAGGATCTTTACCAGAGAAAGCACCACCACCATGACGAGCCATGCCGCCGTAGGTGTCAACGATGATTTTACGACCAGTCAAACCACAATCGCCCATTGGGCCACCGATAACGAAACGACCAGTTGGATTGATGTGGAACTTGGTGTCAGCCGTTATCCACTCACTTGGCAATACAGGCTTGATGATAGTTTCCATCACGCCTTCTTGCAGGTCTTTAAGAGAAATCTCTTCATTATGCTGAGTTGATAATACAACCGCATCAATACCGACTGGTTTGCCATTTTCATAAGCGAAAGTCAGCTGACTTTTCGCATCAGGACGTAACCATGGTAACGTGCCATTTTTACGTACTTCGGCTTGCTTTTTAACTAATCGATGTGAATATTCGATTGGAGCAGGCATTAATTCTTTCGTTTCGTTACAAGCATAACCAAACATCAACCCTTGATCACCAGCACCCTGTTCGTCAGGGTTGGCGCGGTCAACACCTTGATTGATATCAGGAGACTGTTTACCAATAGTGTTTAAAATTGCACAAGAGTCGGCATCAAAACCCATATCAGAATGAGTGTAACCAATTTCACGGATGGTTTTACGGGTGATCTCTTCAATATCAACCCAGGCTGAGGTAGTGACTTCACCACCAACCATAACCATACCGGTTTTTACATAAGTTTCGCAGGCAACACGAGCCTTGCTATCTTGAGTTAAAATCGCATCAAGTACGGCGTCAGAAATTTGATCGGCGATTTTATCCGGATGACCCTCAGAAACAGATTCTGATGTAAATAAATGTTTAGCCATAATTAGTTTCTCTTTAATCTATACGTTCAGTGCTTTAATTGCTCGGTATTCTATGCTAATTGATCAATTGATGTATAGAGATATTTGCATCTAGACGGCTAAAACTTTTATTTAAAGCGGTTTTAGTGTAACAAATAATGCGTTTTCGTTTGCTTCATTGCCGGGCTTAAGCGAAAATACGCGCAGTTTTTCAACTGTATTTTTTAAAACCGTTACTGCAAGGTTTTAAAAATCAGGTGCTTTATAAGCCCAACCCAACCAGGAGCAATAATGTCATCTCGTCAAGAATTAGCTAACGCCATCCGCGCACTTAGTATGGACGCCGTCCAACAAGCCAACTCAGGTCACCCCGGTGCCCCTATGGGAATGGCTGATATTGCTGAAGTATTGTGGCGTGACTTTATTAACCATAATCCGGCTAACCCTAAATGGGTTGATCGTGACCGTTTCGTATTGTCCAACGGACATGGCTCAATGCTGATTTACTCGCTGTTGCATTTGACGGGTTATGAGTTATCGATCGATGATCTAAAAAACTTCCGTCAATTGCATTCAAAAACTCCGGGCCATCCAGAATATGGCTATGCACCAGGTGTTGAAACCACCACCGGCCCATTAGGGCAAGGGATCACCAATGCCGTCGGTATGGCCATTGCCGAAAAATCACTGGCAGCCCAGTTTAATCGCGACGACCTTAATATAGTTGATCACCACACTTATACCTTCCTTGGTGATGGGTGTTTGATGGAAGGTATTTCACACGAAGCCTGTTCATTGGCTGGCACTTTGGGTCTGGGCAAACTAATTGCCTTTTGGGATGACAACGGTATTTCGATTGATGGTAACGTCGAAGGCTGGTTTTCTGATGATACGCCAAAACGTTTTGAAGCTTATGGCTGGCATGTTATTGCCGGTGTTGACGGACACGATCCGGTTGCTATTAAAGCGGCAATTGAAGCGGCACAGGCCGAAACGGGCAAACCCACCATGATCTGCTGTAAAACGGTTATCGGTTTCGGCTCACCAAATAAATCAGGCACTCACAACTGTCATGGTGCACCACTGGGCGCTGATGAAATTAAAGCGACTCGCGAATTCTTAAACTGGTCACATGCCCCGTTTGTGGTTCCCGATGACATCTATAGTCAGTGGGATGCCAAAGCCGCTGGTGCCAGCAAAGAACAAAACTGGGGTGAAAAGTTTGCTGAGTATGGTCATAAGCACCCTGAACTGGCAGCCGAATTCTGTCGCCGTATGAGCAATGAGTTACCGGCTAACTGGGCTGATGAATCCCAGACTTATATCGACAAACTACAAGCCAATCCAGAAAAAATCGCTACCCGTAAAGCCTCACAAAACTGCTTAAATGCCTTTGGTCCTTTGTTGCCAGAGTTTATGGGTGGCTCAGCCGATCTGGCGGGTTCAAACCTGACGTTATGGTCTGGCTCTAAAGGGTTGACTGCTGATGATGCCAGCGGTAACTACATCTTTTATGGTGTACGCGAATTTGGCATGTCAGCCATTATGAATGGTATTGCCTTGCATGACGGTTTTATACCTTATGGTGCCACCTTCCTGATGTTTGTTGAATACGCCCGTAACGCGGTACGTATGGCAGCGCTGATGAAAAAACGCAGCATCTTTGTTTATACTCATGATTCAATTGGTTTGGGCGAAGATGGTCCAACTCACCAGGCGGTAGAGCAAGTGGCTTCATTGCGTTTGACGCCGAACCTGGATAACTGGCGTCCATGTGATCCGGTTGAGTCGGCGGTGGCCTGGAAAGCGGCGATTGAACGTCAAGATGGCCCTACATCATTGATTTTTACTCGTCAGGGTTTACCACAGCAAACGCGTACTGGGCAGCAAGTTGCTGATATTGCCCGTGGTGCTTATATATTATCGGATGATAAAGGCACCCCAGACGTCATTTTGATTGGCACCGGTTCTGAGGTTCATCTGGCTATGGAAGCAGCGGTGATTTTACGTGAGCAAGGCCGTAAAGTACGCGTGGTATCTATGCCTTCTACTGACGTATTTGACGCACAAAGTGCACAGTATAAAGAGTCAGTGTTACCTGCTGCGGTAACTAACCGTGTGGCAGTTGAAGCCCTTATTGCTGATTATTGGTATAAATACGTTGGCCTAAACGGAAAAATCATCGGCATGACCACCTTTGGTGAGTCGGCTCCGGCGAATGAATTGTTTGAATACTTCGGCATTACCACCGAAAAAGTGGTTGAAGCTGCTGTTTCTTTCTTCTAGACAGCACACCCGTACGGGCAGCCTAACCGCTGCCCGTTTTGTATGAGGATCGGCTAAATAATGGCAATCAGAGTTGCAATCAATGGATTTGGCCGTATTGGCCGGAATATTCTCAGGGCCTTGTATGAAAGTGGGCGTAATAGTCAGATTAAAATTGTTGCTATCAACGAGTTGGCAGAGCCTGAGGCTATTGCTCACCTGCTTAAATATGATACCTCCCATGGTCGTTTTGGCTATGCGGTAACGCTCGAAAGCAAAACTCTTAATGTGGCTGGTGATGATATCGCTTTAATTAGCGAGCCTGAGCTTGAAAACTTGCCTTGGCGACAACTTGATGTTGACGTAGTGCTCGATTGTACTGGTGTCTATCACTCTCGTGCCCATGCCGAGCAGCATATTGAACAAGGGGCCAAAAAGGTCATTTATTCTCATCCGGCAGCGGGTGACTTGGATGCGACAATTATTTATGGGATTAATGATCACCAGTTGCGTAAAAGTGACAGGATCATCTCCAATGGCTCTTGCACGACTAACTGTATAGTGCCGGTGATAAAAGTGCTCGATGACGCTTTTGGTCTTGAGAGTGGCACGATCACCACGATCCATGCTGCGATGAATGACCAGCCGGTGATTGACGCTTTTCACAAAGACTTGCGCCGAACCCGTGCCGCAAGTCAGTCGATTATTCCGGTGGATACTCAACTAGCTGTCGGTATTGAACGGATCATGCCTAAATTTAAAGGGCGATTCGAAGCCATAGCCGTACGAGTGCCGACGATTAACGTCACTGCAATGGATTTAAGTGTCACCCTCAACAGCGAAGTGACGATTGAGCAAATCAATCAGAGCATTATTGCGGCACAAAATGGTGCGCTTAAGGGCATTTTGGCTTACACCGAGGAACCGCTGGTGTCGGTCGATTTTAATCACGACCCCCATTCGGCTACTGTTGATGGTAACCAGACTCGGGTCAGTCATAAACGACTGGTTAAAATGCTGGTGTGGTGTGATAACGAGTGGGGTTTTGCTAATCGCATGATTGATACGACAATTTCTTTATTTAATTCTTAACAGAGGTTTCTTATGTCTGTCATTAAAATGACCGATTTAGACTTGAGCAATAAACGTGTGCTTATCCGTCAGGACTTAAATGTGCCGGTAAAAGACGGCAAAGTAACATCAGATGCCCGTATCAGAGCATCATTACCGACCATCAAATTGGCCCTTGAAGCAGGTGCAACTGTGATGGTAATGTCACATTTGGGACGTCCTGTTGAAGGTGAGTTTAACTGCAAGTTTTCGTTACAGCCTGTGGTTGATTACCTAAATAAGGTATTGGATGTGCCAGTACGTTTGGTGAATGATTACCTTAATGGACTCGACGTTGCTGCTGGTGAATTGGTTATTTTCGAAAACGTTCGTTTTAACCCCGGCGAAAAGAAAAACAACGATGAGTTAGCGCAAAAAATGGCTAAATTATGTGATGTTTACGTAATGGACGCTTTTGGTACGGCTCACCGTGCTCAAGCTTCTACCCACGGCGTTGCCAAATATGCCCCTGTGGCTTGTGCTGGTCCTTTGCTGGCGGGTGAACTTGAAGCCCTTGGCAAAGCGCTGGATAACCCAAGACGACCAATGGTCGCTATTGTTGGTGGTTCAAAAGTATCGACTAAGTTGACCGTTCTCGAATCATTGTCCACAATTGTTGATCAGTTAGTGGTTGGTGGTGGTATCGCTAATACCTTTATTGCTGCACAGGGCCACAACGTTGGCAAATCGCTGTTTGAGGCCGATTTGGTTGATGAAGCGAAACGCTTAACGGCTGCTGCTAAAAGTAACAATGGCGATATTCCGGTACCAACAGATGTTGTGGTTGGCAGCGAGTTTTCAGAAACTGCGGTAGCGACGTTAAAATTAGCTAGTGACGTTGCTGATGGCGATATGATTTTTGATATTGGACCAGAGTCGGCCAAAGCCTTGGCTGAGGTACTTAAAGGTGCAGGCACTATTGTTTGGAATGGCCCGGTTGGCGTATTCGAATTTGATCAATTTGGCGAGGGCACTAAAGCAATTGCTCAAGCGATTGCCGACAGTGATGCCTTCTCAATTGCTGGTGGTGGCGACACGCTGGCAGCGATAGACAAGTATGGCATAGCCGACCAGATATCTTATATATCAACTGGTGGTGGCGCGTTTTTAGCATTTCTTGAAGGTAAGAAATTACCGGCGGTAGAGATGCTTGAGCAGCGTGGCAAGCAGTAATTTTAAAGCGTCGTTTTGATCCCTTCTTTTGAAGGGATGCAGGTATAAGACACAATTTATAAAATGGGTAAAAACCCAATCAAGCTAGACATAAGTGGAGACAAGCAACATGGCTTTAATTTCAATGCGACAGGTGCTGGATCACGCGGCAGAGCACGACTATGGTGTACCGGCTTTTAATGTAAACAACCTTGAGCAAATGCGTGCCATTATGATGGCTGCCCGTGACACTGACAGCCCGGTTATTGTTCAGGCGTCAGCTGGTGCCCGTAGTTATGCGGGGGCGCCTTTCTTGCGTCACCTGATTTTGGCCGCGATTGAAGAATTTCCAGAAATTCCGGTGGTTATGCATCAAGATCACGGCACTACACCGGCGATTTGCCAACGTTCAATTCAATTGGGTTTTAGCTCAGTAATGATGGATGGCTCTTTGTTCGCTGACGGTAAAACCCCATCAGATTACGAATATAACGTAGACGTAACCCGCCGTACGGTTGAAATGTCACATGCTTGTGGTGTTTCGGTTGAAGGCGAATTAGGCTGTTTGGGTTCTTTGGAAACTGGCGAAGCGGGCGAAGAAGATGGCGTAGGGGCAGAAGGTATCCTCAGTAAAGAGCAGATGCTGACTGACCCAGAAGAAGCCGCTGATTTTGTTAAGAAAACTGGCGTTGATGCATTGGCTATTGCTTGTGGTACTTCGCACGGTGCTTACAAATTTTCTCGTCCTCCAACGGGT
The DNA here is from genome assembly GCA_047614605.1 of Alteromonadaceae bacterium. Classification (GTDB taxonomy): domain Bacteria; phylum Pseudomonadota; class Gammaproteobacteria; order Enterobacterales; family Alteromonadaceae; genus JABSOG01. The sequence goes on along the minus strand of JBLHHD010000002.1, from coordinate 5,525 downwards.
GACATTTTAGCTATTGACCGCATCAAAGCGATTCACGAACGTCTGCCTAATACTCATCTGGTAATGCATGGTTCGTCATCAGTTCCACAAGAATGGTTAGCCGTGATCAACGAATTTGGCGGTGCAATTCCAGAAACTTATGGTGTACCAGTAGAGCAAATTTGCGAAGGCATCAAACACGGTGTAACTAAAATTAACATTGATACTGATTTGCGTTTGGCTTCAACTGGTGCCATCCGTCGTTATTTGGCGCAAAACCCAGCCCAGTTCGACCCACGCAAATACCTGCAAGTAGCCACTGATGCAATGTACGGCATTGTGAAAGCCCGTTACGAATCGTTTGGCACTGCCGGCAACGCCAGCAGAATGGGCAAGGTGATCTCTTTAGAGCACATGGTTGCCCGTTATGACTCTGGTGAGCTGAATCAACAGATTAGATAAACGGTTTTAGTTTTTCATTACAGGGATGTAAGGAATTCAATATGCCGGGAGCATTATGTTGAACATTACAGGGATGTAAGGAATTCAATATGCCGGGAGCATTATGTTGAACATTACAGGGATGTAAGGAATTCAATATGCCGGGAGCATTATGTTGATATGGATGGTGAAAAGATGTTTGTATGCAGGGGTGATATGTTGGTTGGTTCAGGTTTGGAGATTGTGATTTGCATTTGTCATTGAGTATAACCAGGGTTATACTCAATGTTATGAAAACTGCCATATCCATCCCAGACCCAGTATTCGATGCTGCTGAAAGCTTTGCTCAGCATCGGGGACTCTCGCGTAGTGAGCTTTATGCTACCGCAGTGCGTGAATATATCGAATCACATCAACGTCAAGATATTACTGATAAGCTTAATGGTGTGTATGCCGACAATGCCATCGATTCCAGCCTTGATAGTGAATTAAATAAAATGCAACATCAGTCTTTAAGTCAGGACGACTGGTAAATGAACCGGGGTGAGGTATGGTGGGCTTCATTAAATCCACCACGAGGTTCTGAGCCGGGGTTTGATCGGCCAGTGGTGATTATTTCATCCAATGAGTTCAATAAAAGCCTAATAAATACCGTTTTAGTTGGTGTGATCACTTCGAATATGCGTTTGGCCGATGCGCCAGGCAACTTTAAATTGGGCAGAAAATACTCAGGGCTTGATAAAGACTCTGTAGTAAATATTTCGCAAATACTGACCTTAGATAAATCCTTTCTTATTGAAAAAGCAGGTAAACTCAGTACGAGTGACATTAGCAAATTAAATGACGGGTTAAAGCTGATGTTGACATTATAAGTTTTGATTTACCGGGGCTTTAAAACAACTCAACATCGTTATGATCGATTTGCTCTGTGATACTTTCTTTTTCGCTTAATGGCGGACCTTCAAAACTCGCTTCTATATAAAACTCGCCAATCTCTGACTTTAATGGAATGCGTAAAATAGGCGCTTGGGTTTGGTGGGCGACTAAATAGTCATAACCACTCATTACCGTTGGTAGGGTGATCTCAAATTTATAGCCTTTTTTGAGTAACTCGGTTTTGGCACCACCGATGATCATATTACTAATTTCACCGATTAAGTCGAAGGCAAGTAATTGGTTTTTTTCGCCGTTGTCAGGCAACATTCCTAAAGCGATATTTTCGAGTACTTTAGTGTCAAACACAATGCCAATGGAGGCGCAGCGTTTATCACCGCGCATACAGATGAGTCTGGTGGTGGTACTGCCAAGCTCAGGCTCAGTCGATTTTCTTAACTGGGGTCTGCAGGGTAGAGACGTGAAGATCGGCCATGGTCAACATAATATTTTGACAGGCACTAAGTACAATATTGAGAAAGTCGACTTGCATTATGTACGGCTCAGAGGGGTTGGCGTTTAATCAATTTATTATAGTGTAGTTCATTATCGTACGGTTGGTTGTGGTGGGCTCGTTTTTATAGGGTTGAGGTTAAGCACTGAAGGAGGCATTTTTCGTGAATTTAAGGTACTTTATTGCACTGTGATTTGAATTTTTAATCCCAGGGCATCAATCATTTTAAATACGGTATCGTATCTTGGTTTTGCACCGGGTTTAATTGATTTGTAAATGCTCTTTTCTCCATGCCCCATACGAGCAGCAACATCTTTAGCTCCAGTAGCTTTAATCACATCACTAATGGCGATAAGAAAAAGCTCAGGATCGTTCTCTTCAAGCGCGGCATTTAATACCAATTACATTAACTCACTAAGCTATTTTGCTTGTTAAAATGGCCACTGACTGCGTTGTTAATTTTGTATGTAGAACAACTGTATATGGCAATTAACGCCTTGTCATTGACCATTTTCCCTGCCCAAAAAGTAGCTCAAGCAGAGCAAGGAGATGATACAGACAAAGGCTACTACAACAGCTCAGATATCGAAGGCTTACGGGGCTTGCTCATGAGTATTGAGTCTGCCGCACAAAGCGCCTATTCGCAGCACTTGCGGGAGGTTAAAAACGACTTAAGCGGGTGAGCCCAGTTAACGTTAGTTAAATAAGTTAAGGTGACTGTTTGTCGTTATAAATAGTCGCCTTTATTCATTTGGCTAAAAACTCGGTGACGTCTTCGTTATCAACACTATGGTAAATGGCATCGACGGACACATGCAGGTCGATTGATTCAAAATAAATAGACTCGCCAAGGGTATAATGACGAGACACCCAGCCATCACTTCTTCTTAGTACATCGATAGAGGCAAACTCTTGCTCGACCAGCACATACTCTTGCAGTGACGGTATATTAATATAGCTCAGTAGTTTAGCGCCTCGATCCATATGCCGGGTGGTGCGGCTGAGTACTTCAACGATAATTTTGGGTTGTTGAGCGTATAACGAATCAGCGGTACTTTGCTCATCACAATCAACGACGATATCGGGATAAAAATAATTAGCAGCCGCTTTGACTCTGGCATCCCAGCTTGGCTTACAAGGTTTGTCTTTAAGATAATTGTGTAACAGGCTAAAAATATTACCGCACAAAGTCCGGTGATTTTTACTTGCGCCTGACATGGCATAAACATTACCGTCGATATATTCATGCTTTATGTCACTGTTAAGCTCAGCCGCTAAATATTGAGCTTCGTCGATGGGGGTTTCTGTTTTTTTGGCGGTAGACATAATAAACTCAACTTTAAAGTGGCTAGTACTTTTGTTATTTTAACCAAAGTAACTGTTGATGCCAGTGTTATTTTTTCAGGTCTTAAACCTCACTTCATTTTTGTTGATAACCACTAAATAAATCCCTTTTAAAAGTCGCCGTTGTCTTGATTTCTTCAGCTTTACCTATACACTTGATCAAACACCCCGCCGTGGATACAGCCGAATAATAATATGGAACAAGTGAAAGTGCCTGTACGTGATGATATTGAAATTTGCCCTAACTGTGATGTGCTAGTCAATTGGGATGATAGTCAGTGTAATGGTTGCAACCATGTACTAGTCGTGCCTAATCAAAGAGAGTTATTACGCGACGGGGAGGTGTTAGCCCTTAAAGATCGATATGAGTCAGCCGTTGCTCTTGTCAATAATGTAGGTGCTATTAAGCAACTCAAAGCCTTTGAAGACCAGGTTGAGCGAGACTCAAAGGCTGTTATGAATATGGATATTGATTTTTTGTATCAGTTACTGACAGATGATAGCTGCATGATATCCAATTATAATTTGCAAACACAGGGTGAGACACGTAAGACTGCTTCAATGCAAAATGATAAACGTAGGCGCGGCGTGGAAGGTACATTCTTTGGTAATTATGCAGAAAAAATACGTTATGCGGCCTTGTCGTTAGATCATCAAGGGCTTACATCATATGGCAATTGCACTATCACAATTGCAGATGAGTTAATGCAAATAAACGCGACGGTGCTGGCAGAGAATACTTATGACTTTGTTGGTCATCACAGTGTAATCGCTGGTGCTGCTATTCCACAAGGGTATCGTGCGACATGGGCTACTCGTCATTTATTAGCGACAGCTAAACTTGCTAGTCAAATAACAGCCAATAGCACAGACTTTAAGTCGTTATTACTTGATGGCAGTAAAAGTCAGCGGGACAGCGATAGATTTATGGAAGTCCATATTTATGGCAAGATCGACAACCAATCAATTGAACAAATCACTCTGCCTGATAAAGTGAATGCTTTAGCCACTATACAAAAGCGAGAGCAGTTAACGCTGGAACTTATCAAAGATAACGCCGCATCACGGGGGATTGCCTGTGAAAGCTAAAATCACTGAAGCCTTTGTCATAGGTGACCTGGATACGGCAATTTACCGGGATAAAAAAACCGGGTTAAAAGCAATGCGACTTGATGGTAATAAAACTGTCGATTGCAGTCATAACATTGATTTATTGCTGCAAAGTCATGCAGAAAAAAGGTATCTGGTCAATCTACCAAAATCAGAAAAAGATTTGGAAAAAACGTTGCGTTATTGGAGTCAGCGTCATTTTTTGTTAAAAGCGATGGTAAGTGGTATGGATGCTGTCTGCTCTGATGAAACCCGTTTATATTGCCTTGCAGAAGCCGCTTTGCTACTAAAAGATAAAGCACTGGCGCATTTTGCCTACTCCCGCCTTTTAGGTTGTCCATTGCCAGAAACAGCCGACTTAACACATGCTATAACACTGGCCGAAAAACACCTTGATGTACACAGTATCTACAGCCAACTTGAACAGGTTAAAACGCAAATACCCAAGGTGCTAAGCACATTAAATGAACTGCTAAATCATGAAGCAAAGTGCAAAGAAGAGCCTGATGAGATATTGCGCACTTTTGTTGATGCAGGTGTTGTAGCTGATGCTGCTATTGCTCTACATACTAATGATTTGAGTAAAGCAGAAGAATTACTGTTTACTTATGGGCGCACCGTACAACCAAAGCAAGTCCTTACCCAATTTATCAAAAAGCTGGAAACCACCTATTTTACTGATGTCCTAAATCTAAACAAAACTGCCGAACAAATCGTCGTCAAAGATGAAAATGAGAATGAATATGAAGAGCCTGATGCATCTTTTACTAATGAAATAGCCCAGGAGATATCCCAATGGCGAAATGGCACCTTAGCCAGGCAAAAATCAAACACAAGACTCAAAGCATCTGAAATTTTTGCGCAAGTCAATATTCACAAAGACTCAATTCTCCAAAACCTAAAACTAGGTAAAATCCAGTGGGTTAAAGATGAATTGCTGGCTTTGATTAAATTTCAACATCAAACGGGTGAATTACAGCATTTATGTAAAAGCCTGTGTGATTTAGCCGCACGTATAACTACTTTGGGTTATCAGGACTTTGCGCTTGAAGTTTATGGGTATGCTAATCAAACAGATGCCCTAGACCCAGTTACAGCTACTGGTTATGCTCAGACGTTGCGTTCGATGGGACGATTTGATGATGCGTTGGCGGCGTATGAAGGGGCGAAGGCGCGGTTTAGTGATAATGCGGTGACGGTAACTGGTTATGCCGAGACGTTGCGTTCGATGGGACGATTAGATGATGCGTTGGCGGCGTATGAA
>JBLHHD010000001.1:0-26613 GCA_047614605.1 Alteromonadaceae bacterium | reverse complement strand
GAGCCTGTCCGAGAATGAGACTCGACTGAGGAAAATCTGGATTTGGCTATTTTACGCGCTTTTTCCAGTTAAATAGTCAAACTATTCGCCTGAAAAACCGCGAAAACGATCTCAAACCCGCTTTCCCTTAGAATTGACTCTATTATCGGATAAACGCCTAGCTTCGCCGCGATACACCCTACGAACATTTTTAAATATGTACACCACAACTTCGCTTACAACAACTTCTGACCATTCTTGCGCAAGGCTGCATAATAACCTTCCATCGCTTCGATAAATGAATTATCGCGATCCCAAAACGGTGGAAATTCTCCGCCTTTTTTGATTAACAATGCTGAGATTGTCGCGCCAGCAGATGGTTCGATTGCACGTTGGGGTAATTTTAAAGGTAACAACGGCGTTTCACCCAGCCAAAAGCTTTTGACATCCATTGGCGGTTTAATCGTCAGTTCTTTGGGGCGCGTATAATAACTTTCTAGCGGCTCAGGCATGGTGTCACTGGCACTTAGTGATAACAATAACGCCTCGCCTAATGCTGACTTTGCCAATTGTTGATGAAGTTGCTGGTGAGACAGTCCACGTAACTGAAAAAGCAACAACGGATCGTGATCCAACTGCTCTGCCAAACGATAAAAGACCCCGGCGATATGTTTGCACGGGACTGCATAATCTGGGCATGAACAGTTAACCGTAAAGTCCTTATTGCTGAGCGGCAACAAATGCAAACCGACAGTATCAAAGGGTTGCTCAATATCATCGGGCATTTCATTGTTCATCAACTTGCAAATGGCCCCGGCATTTTCGCCAATAGCCAATAACAATTTGTTCCATTGCTTTGTCGATATCGGTATCAACGCCAAAGTGGTGGTATACGTGGGTTCTTTGTAAACGCCAAAATAGGGGTTTTTATTGCCCCGGATTTTAGCGGTTATCTTACTGCCCGAGATATCCCACTGCTTCACGCGATTGTCAGTACGATAAGCACGGCCTCTGGTTAAACGGCCTTCTTCGGTAAACTCTGTCAGTGCAGTGATAAATTTTTGACCCCACCAGGTCTTACTTGTTTTCATCTTATTACTCCATAACCGCTTGTTTATTCAGGGCTATCAATGATTTAAACGCTTCATTATCAAGGTTCGACAACCAGCCCTCATCACTGCCAACGATACTGCCAGCCAGTTGTTTTTTATCTTCGATCATCTCATCAATACGCTCTTCAAGGGTGCCTGTGGTAATGAATTTATGGACAAAAACATTTTTCTTTTGACCAATTCGAAAGGCCCTGTCAGTCGCCTGATCTTCAACGGCGGGGTTCCACCAGCGATCAAAGTGAAAGACATGATTAGCCCGGGTCAGCGTAATACCCACACCACCCGCTTTAAGTGATAGCACAAACACCGACGGACTAGTGGCCGGATCCTGAAATTCGCTGATCATCGTTTCACGTTTAGTGCGACTAACGCCACCATGCAAGTAATAACAATTGAGCTGTTTCTCGCGACTCAAATAACGCACAAGCTGATCGCCAATCTCAGTAAACTGGGTGAAAATTAATACACTGTCACCATCTGCCTGAGCTTCTTCAAGCATTTCGCCAAGTCGTTGCAATTTGTGCGAACGCTCAGGGGTAAATTCACTGTTATCTTGCAAATACTGCATCGGATGATTACAGATTTGTTTAAGTCGAGTTAAAGTCGACAGCATCAATCCCTGGCGTTCAATACCCTCTTTTTCAGCCAATTGCTGAGTAACATCACTCACCACAGCTTCATAAAGTGCCGCCTGCTCTTTGCTAAGGTTACAATATTGTTTATTTTCGACCTTATCGGGCAAATCTTTGATAATGTTTTTATCGGTTTTCATTCGCCGTAAAATAAAAGGCCCTACCAGCTTTTTGAGCACTGCCGATTGACCGGCGCTGTTTTGTTTTTGGATCGGTATTTCATAGGTTTTGCGAAATTGAGCTTGAGTGCCCAGATAACCGGGGTTAAGAAAATGAAATATTGACCACAAGTCCATTAATCTGTTTTCTACCGGTGTACCGGTCAGGGCCAAACGAGAAACTGCTTTGAGTTTAAAAATCGCTTTGCTTTGTGACGCTTTAGGGTTTTTGATGTTTTGTGCTTCATCCAAAACCACCCGTTGCCAATTGAGTTTTTCGAACAACTTAAGATCTTTGCGAACCAGCGAATAAGAGGTAATAACCATATGATTATCCAGACATAACTGCTTAAATTCTTTGCCATCTTTTAGTCGGCTGCTGCCATGATGAATTGCCGTTTTAAGGTGTGGCGCAAATCGCTCAACTTCTTTTTGCCAATTACCCATCACTGAGGTTGGGGCAATCAGTAAAGTCGGTCCATCCGTTGTGCCTTGCAGCTCACATTGCTGCTGTGCGATCACCAAATTGGCAATCACCTGAATGGTTTTACCCAGCCCCATATCATCAGCGAGACAGCCGTTAAGCCCAAGCTCTTCGAGATAAAGCAACCAACTCAATCCACGTTTTTGGTATTCTCTGAGGTTGGCATTTAATCGCTTGGGATTATCCGCCACCGTAATGGCCGAACTATCAGACAGTTTGCGCAGCATCAAACTGAGCGCATCATTTTGCCCCAGTTCGAAAGTATCACCTTGTTCGGCCAGAGTTTTAATCAACTCAGATACCGATGCCTGAGGGGTTTCGTCACCATGGAGGCGCAAGAATTCGAGCATATGGCCCATTTTATCCTGCTCCAACTCCATCCATTGACCACGAAACTTAATCAGCGGTGATTTGGTGTCGAGCAGTTGTTGCCATTCGTCAGTACTTAGCGGTTCATCGCCAATCGATAATTCATAACTGTAGTCGGTAAGGTTCTCGAACGATAAAAAGCCCTTGCCGTCATCCGCAGAGCCTTTGCCAGAACTGCCTTTGGTACGTAACCTGATTTTTGCCCGTTGGCGACCTTCGGGTGTCCACCAGGCTGGCACTATCACCTTAAAACCGGCATCTTCCAATACCCACGCGGTTTCTTTCAAAAAGGCAAAAGCATCATCGATACTCAAGCGTACCGAGTGAGGATGTTGAGTTGTCATACCCTGCCATAACTGAGGGTAAATACGTGCGGCACTACCCAAAGCACACAAAACCTGATGTTCGAAATCACTGCCCAGCAGCGGTTCGAGTTCGAGCTTTTGGGCCGCCGTTTTATGCCAATAATCGCCCAAGTCTTGCTTAAAAGACAAATCATGACGAGCGGCGGCAAGAAAGCCAATAGACCAATTTTGCGAGTCATCTGGGCTGGCATCATTAAGCCGAAAACATAACTGAATGGCACTACTTTGGCTTAAGTTGTTGATTTTGTTATGCCACGAAGTCCACTTTTCAAGTTCGCCGGGTAACACCGCCTCTGGGTTGATCTGCGGGTCGTGATCAAAAAAGGGTTCTACGATTGAATCAGTAAACTTCTTCTGCACCGTTTGAGGCACTTTGTTGTTACACAAGTTAAGGTGTTCATTAACCGTCACCTGAGCAAAATGACTCAGTAAACTGTGCGGCTCAAAGCCTTGAGAACTGACCAAAGGCATCTGTTTAACCGCTTGCTGTACATTATTATCAAAATCGGCACAGACAATTTGCCAGGATTTATACAGCTGACTTTTGGCGGTTTTACGTTTGCTGTCTTGATACGGTAACAGGGTCGGCAGGTAGTGCTCTTTTTCAATCACTTGACGAATAGAGCGACTAAAACCATACCAAAACAAAAAATCACTACCCAAACGATATTCATCGCTTTGATATTGACTGAGAAAATGAACTTGGTTGAGGGCTTGTAGTGGCATATCAAGGATTAGACAATCAACTTGCCAGGCTTTAAGTGTACACTCCTGAGTCGGTTCATTTTCATCGAAAAGAAAGTGCAACTCAGGTGAAGGCAGAGGTGTTGCATTGGCCGTAGGTAATTGAATTTTCTGGGTAATAATTCGCTCGTCAGATAAACCTGCTTTGCCACTATTAAGTTGAAATTGTGCTTGTAAAATTCGTCGAGATCGCCAGCGGTTAATTGGCGGGGATGGACCGACCCCTGCTTTTTGGTGTTTTGCTCTGCGGTTTCGACCCACAGGCAGCACTGACCTGACTGAATAAAGTTCTTTTGTGATGACACAGCCCAAAGGCAATGGATTATTTTCATGATGACAGACGCTAGAAGGCGGTTTTTATCGCCGTATTATGCGTCAGGGGTGGGGTAAATGCGAGTCTCAATAGCGTTTTTTATGTCAACATTGCCCCTAATTGTGTTTAATGGCATTATTTCTACACATACAATACAATGCTATCAAACCTTATCGCCTTATTTGAGCAAATAATCACGCCAAATTAAGCCACTAAAGAGATTACTATGAAAACAAAACCCATCCTATCCAGTGGATTATTGATCTTATTATCACTGTCTGCTTTTGGTTGCACAGCTCACCCGGCCAAACAAACCCATACACCAGACGACACCGCTTTAATCTATAAACCCAGTGAATCTGTACAATGCAAACCCGGCAGCGGCATCTCGCTACAAAAAATGCAAAAGCAACTCACCGATGCCGATATCAACCCTTTATGCATGAAAAAACTACGTGACGGCATCCCCAGAATAGCCGTGTGCGGTGCACAAAACGGCGAACTCAATGTTTATAAAATCCCGGCAGACCAATTAGCGGCGGCAAAAGAGGTTGGTTTTTTAGGCGTTGAAAAGTTAACCCGAGTTTCGTTTGAAGCTATTTGTGAGGCACCAGAAGCGCCATAAAGGAGTGATATAGAAGCAATTGTGTAGGGTGGCAAAGCGGAGCGTGCTTGTCATAGCGAAGCGTTGCCCACCAAATAGCCCACCAGCTAACGACTTGTCCATAACGAAGCTCAAGCTACGGCTCCGATAATTGATTCGACAAATAACCCCACCAACAACATCACCACAATAAAGGCTTGGTGGGTTACGTGAATTTGTTCCAAATGGTCGAACCCACGGCGCAACATGGTGGGTTTGATAAGGGTTAGATCTCGGCTGGTGCGCAACATGCCGGGCAACGCTTCGCTTATGACAAGCCCGCTTCGCAGGGCCGGCCTACGGGTGGCTTTGTTCAAGCTTTTGTGTGGTGGTTAAGGAGCTTGCGACGAAGTCCAACACTAAAAAATCGCGATAAATGTTGGGCTTCGAAGCTTCGCTTTACTCAACCATAATCTACAACAGAACATGGCGAAGGCTTGTTATAAAATCATTTAATTGACAATTAAATCGACTTTGGCGATTTGACAAAATGCGCCGCCATACAGGTCATCAATGCCCAGATTAATGTTTTGCTTAGTCGTTTGAGCCGTTATCAGCACCGACAGCGTAGCATCATAAGCTTTAGCATTGTTATCAAGTACCAGCCAATAAGGGCTTGTGCAAGTAAGCCCCGTCAGGTCAGGTAAAGGGTCAACGCGAATATGTGTCGCGCCTATAATTGGATAAACGGATATACCCGTAACCTTTACATTAAATACATCTTTTGCCGTCGCGTGCGCTAAAAATGAAACGCAAAGATTCAACATTAAACCCATCATTAATACTTTCATACTGCTTTCCTTTTTTACTACTTATTACAATTAATCAAAGCCCCAGCTCAGCAACCGCCAATTCAAACAACGGGTTGTCAAACTTATCAAACACCACCAGTTTATCGTCCATCAGTGCTACTCGTTTGAACTTGTGAGCAAACACTATTTCATCAGGCTTGGTGGTTAAAATCTGTTGCTCAAATAACACCTCTTTACCTTTGGTGATCAGCAAAGTTAAACGAAATTGTGCAGTGGTCATTTCACAGTTTAGCGCACACTTAATACCCAGTCCTTTGATAGTCTGGGTTTTAAAGCACCATTGATTAATATAATTACCCGCTTGAAACTTCTCTAACCCTGCAGATAACTCTGCCAGCGGTATATCAAACTGTGCTTTACACTTGTTAAACCCTGCCAGCAACAGTGTGGTAAAAAAGCGATTAAGCACTTCCTCACTTTTCACCAGCCCAAGGTATTGGGCTTCGTCAAAGTCTATTTCGACACTCAATACCTTTGTGCTGTTAACTACACACTGCGTTAGTGGTGAGGGCATACCAATAAAACAAATACGCTTAAAGCCATCCGCCGCAAACTTCAGCCCCTTAAGCTCCCTCTCTAAAAAGTGACAAATACTTCTGGTTTCGTACCTGCATGGATTAACGATTTCATCAGGATAATCTCCCAGCCCAGGGTATAAAAAAAAGTCTTTTAATATCATTACGGTCTCATATGTCTAGTTGGATCTAATTCGTCCTTAAGTCTAAGTCGATCGGCATTTTGTACCTCCCACTCAAGGATGTCTTTTCGTGCCCCCGCCCCCGATGGTACCTTCTTGACAACCTTGGGTTCATAGCGGCCTTTATTGCCTGCTTCCTTGTTCCACTTGTTAGCCTGACCATTGGCACGTTTAGAGCTGCCGTTTTTATTTAGCTTACCACCGCTAACCCCGGTTTTGGCCACTTTACCAGTTTTGGTATCAACTATCTCATAACCATGCTGCGCTTTAGTGCTTGATTTTGAGTTACCGTTAACTTTCTTTTTGGTCGCAGGCGGTTTCTTTTTGCCTCCAGATTCAGCAACATCACCAAGCTTAGCTCCTTTTTGTGAATCACCGCCACTACTGGCTTTAGCATCAGCTTTGTTACCACCCGAGTCCTTTTTCACATCACTTTTAGACTTGGACGGCGAAGGTGCCCCAGCTGATTTAGCCGTATTTTTCCCTTTGGCTGCCTGACGGGCAAACTTAAGGCCCTTTTTACCAATATTACCCGGTGTCGGATCAATCAAACTCCCAAGAGCATCAGCGGTCGCCATTAGTTTATCGGCTTTGCTCGCATTAGGATCAGCGATGGTAGTGACCGCATCGGCAATAGCTGTTGCTGAGTCGTAAACATTATACGCAGCAATAGCCATTGGAATAAACCAAAAAAGATAACCTGAAGGGTCCGTACCTGCCAATGGGTTATTCATTCCATAACTGTAAGGATTGATGCTTTGACTGTTGCCCGGCATCTGAATAAACGGATCAACACTTAAGAAACGCCCCAGATTATAATCATAACCTCGTCCGTTCATGTGGATCAGCTCAACATCATCCAAATGCTCATGACCAGTAAAACCACGATTGCTGATCGCAGAGCTTAACAACCCACCAAGACTATCACCCCAGTATAAATCTCTGGGTTTACCAAATACGTCATAACCCCGACGCTCAAGCACCAACTGATAAAACGAAGACACATCACTTAAATGTTGATCACCAGTGGTTATCAAACTGGCTGAGCCTAACCGATCACCATGCAAATAACTGAGGGTTTCGCTGCTGCCAATATGGGTTAACACCGAGTGATCACCCAGATAATGACGTTTTTCTACTGTTGTGCTGCCACCTTGAGTCGTTTCGAGCTGCTCAAAGTCTTTATCCACATAAAAGGTCACTACAGTTTTGCTGGCAGTTGTCACAACTTGTTTATAACGCTGCTGATCGGCCCCGTAGTTAAACGCCAAAGTAGCATTGTTACGGATGATCTCCACCGGTTTATTAAAACCGTTGTAGGTCAGGCTGATGCCATCGCCGGTTTTTAAATTACCATTGCTGTCATAGGTAAAACTGACCTGAGAGCCATCCAGCTTGGTGATCGATTTAACGGCATTAGGTCCACCCGAAGCCCCACCGGTATAAGTGTAAGTATTAGCATAATCTTCTTTTTTGAGTAAGTTACCCGAGGCATCAAAACCAAAGTTGATGGTTGCTGCCGGTGAGAACGTTGGCACGACAATACCACTGGCACTACGAGTTGTTTGCTCAATGCGATGCATATTGTCGTAGCTGTAGGTCTCTTTAATATTATTGATCAAGTCGTTTTGCGATTTGAGGTTGCCAAAATTATCATAACTATCGTAATGAATCTCATCCAGACTCGACGCACCGGCACAACTGGCTGAACTATTAACACATACTCTGGTGACATCACCGGACGCACTGTAAATACGCTGAGCAAATAAACCATTACCATAAGCCTGACTGACAGGTTTACCATGCTGGCTCACCGTACCTACACTGCGATACAAAGCATCAGCGCGATTTGGATCTACATCAGCAGTAACATAACCATACTCATCAAACTGATAGGCCAGCAATTCGCCGGTAGGATAAAACATCCCTTTAGCACGGCCATAATAACCATCATAGGCATATTCCATGTTAAAGGTGCGGGTCGTGGCACTATGAGCAATCTCGGTAGTTTGTTTAATCACTCTGGCATAACTATCGTAAAAATAGTTCTTGCGCAAATCACCCCGGCTTTCGGTGCTTAACGCCCCTTTAATCCGGGTATCAAACACCCAGCTCGAATCAGCAACATTAGCGATGTAGCGCTGGGTTGTACGCCCCAATCCATCATAATCAAAGCGTGTTTCAACACTGTTAGCGTCTTTTTGCCACCGCAACTGCCCAAGGGCATTGTAACGGAAGTACCACTGCCCCAGGTTGGGATCATTAAACCACTGCTTATAACCAAAACCATCATATTTGGCGGTGATCAGGTTATTAGCGACATCCTTGATCACAATGGCATTGTCATTGGCATCATAGTTAAAGTAAGTAAAGTAACCATCAGCATCTTTGGTCGACATCAGCTGACTCATGGCATTATAACGACGTGACATGGTACGGCTGCCCGAAGTACCAGCGTTAACCGTAATATCGGTATCAATACCACTATAGCCGTAGGTTACCGTATAGTTTTCTGGTGAGCGGTTAACTGTTTTGGTGCCATAGCGGTTTAGCACATCAAAATTGCTGTAGCTGATGATCGCCTGACTGCCGCCACTAAAATGCGGAGCAATTTGTTGAATCAACCTATCCAGCGCATCATAAGTAAATGTCTCGATTGACGTTTGCTCAGCCGTCGGGTTTTTGGCAAAAGCCTGAACGCTGCGATTAACTAGCTGACCATTACGGTTAAAGGCTTCAACCGTTGTCGCTGCCCCATCCTGCACAGTAGTTGTGGTAAAGACACCATCACCACCCCAGTTAAAGATAATATCTTGTACCGGTGAAGTATTACTGTCAACCTGGATTAATCGGCCAAACCAGTCATATTTATTGGTTAATGACAGACCATTAAGATTAGTTTCAGTAAGTACCCCACCAAAGCGCTTATCCCAGGTGCGCGTCACCGCATTAGCTGTCCACAGCCCGTTTTTTTCTGAGTCAGCAAAATAACCACTACTGGTGGCATAATCGTATTCGGTGATCCCGGCTACCTGAACCCCGGTATAACTCACCCCACTATCAGCAACACCAGCATGGGTTACCTTGGTTACATTACCGTAGCTGTCATAGGTGTTATAAGTGGTGACCGATTTGATTAAAGTATCACTACCGCTAATGGTCTCTGTCGCAACCTGGCGTTGATTACCCGCCTTGTACGTCAGTGTTCGACGCTGGGTTTTATTGCCATTGGTGCCGGCAACAATACCATGATTAGTGGTGTAGCTAACCGACTTGGTAATTTCGCTATAATCAATTTTATCAACCCACCAGCTACTTTCATCCCCAGCTATATAAATATTGTCAGCCACTGTGGTATGAGTGGTACTAATATCACTGACCACTGAGGTTTGTTGAGTCACATTGCCGTAATCATCGTAACTGTTATAAGTGACCTGTTCGGTTTTCAGTGCATTACCGGCGGGATCAAAACTGCTAACCAGGCTATCATTGAGATAGCCAAAGTAGGTCCCTGCATTAACACCGTCGCACTGTGAAGTGCTCGCATCACACCAATTAAACGTTTGACTTTGCAACAGGCTGTCATCAGCAGTTTCGCGTATTTCTTCGCGGCTAATTTTACCGTTTAATGGATAGTCCAGCAGATAATGAACTTCGCTGGTAGTGCCCTGAGCCACATCAATTTCTTTGATGGTTTCAAAGCCAATGAAACCCAGACCAGCCTGATGATAAATGGGATCACCATACTGATAGCGGATCGTATTAGTGCCATTATTGGCATTTTTACTGTCATGTTGCACAGCAACAGTTTGAGTAGACGGTATACGGTAATAATACTTGCCACTTAAATCACTGTTATCTACGGTTGCTGAACCGCTTACAGCCGTTTTATGTTGGCCAAATGACAAGTATTTAAAGCTATCTTGTTGACCAAAACCCGTGACCTGATAGTTGCTTTCGTCATTCACCTTAGTCAACAAGTCAGGCGCAATCCCAGTACTGTCACTTTTGCCCAAATAAAAGAAGGTTTCAGTAGGCAGCGTCTGCAAGTTATCGGCAATTGATCCGTCATATTCACGAATGGTGCCCATAAAGTCCATATGACCGTCACTATTGATATCGACCGAATGGAAGTTATCCATTGAACCTTCAAGTGCTGTACTTTGATAAGTAAACGTAACATTACCGGCACTATCGACATCAGCAAGATAAACAGAAAACTTGCCCCAGGCCAAAGGCGAGATCACAAAATCAGCCACTGCCGGTGATTCACTACCATTACCTTCTTTACAGCGGGAGCGGGTTCTGTCTTCATAACAATCTCTGACTCTAACGTCACGATCCAAAAACATGAAATCTTCAAGGCCATCACCGTTATAATCAACGGCCCGGACAGAAGCATGAGTGGTGTGTGCAGGACCACTGTGATTACAGTTCATCGCACAAACATTAGAGCGTTTAAAAGCACCAATTTGAGTGTTTACCGGTGCGGCTAACGTGCCACCTTTATTGATCAAAATATACCAGTTACCACTGTTGACCAGCAGGTCTCGCAAGCCATCGCCATTGGCGTCCATCCAGTGATTACCACCGCTGGCCATCGCATAGGTTTTAGTCAGGGTCGAAATTGACTGGGTGACTTTGGTAAAGGTATTAGTTGCCGCCGAGCCATGACCACTTTCATCATTTCTAAACCACACCAGTCGTACAGCCGCATTGGCATCCTGACTGACTTCTTCAAGTTTAACGATATCTGGATCACCATCACCGTCAAAATCAAAGAACTGATGACTGGTTGGCTTTTCATGATAAGTAGTTATCAGTGACGGGCCATCATCTACACCTGGGATCAGTGTCGGCGTACTACAGATGCCATTGCTACAATCCGGGTGTATACGTGACAAATACAAGGGTGAAAATGACGAACGATGGAACACATAGTGACCACCACTGCCATCAGGAATTACTTCGGCTTTACAAGCGCCCCGGTGCTTATAATCCAGTCCACTGACCACCTGTCCCAAATAGGTATCAATTAATTGCATTTCAACAGAGCACACCATCGGAATGCCCAAAGCTTGTGAATCAAAAGAATAAGAGTTACCTGTTTTGACTAATTTGGCAATTGATAACCCATTCGCGTCAACACCTATCAAGTCAAGTAAGCCATCACCGTTAAAGTCGAGTTGCCCCAGCTTTAAGGCTTCATAAGGATCACCCCCTGCTACTACGCCAAAAGGAATAGGCAAAACAGATTCAATCGCATATTGATTATTATCAAAGCTCATAAAATGAACTTGATCGTAACGAACGTAATCGAGCACCCCGTCATTGTTAAAATCACCGGTTAACTGGGTAGCAATATTCCACGGGTTGGCACCGTGATAGACGGTATTAAAGGTGGCATTGGCCGAAGCGACCGTATCAAACCTCAGATAGTCACCACTGTAAGTAAATTCCTTTTTCGGTAGACACTTTGCTACATCAACTTCATAACCACACTGGCGTACCGAGGCAAGCCGAGAATGATCGCTGAGCGCACCACTAACGGCGTGATATAACAGGTCATAGTTAAAGACTTTTTCAGTACCAACATAAGTAGTCACATCAGCCAAACGCTGGGTTGATTTGGTTGAACCTAATGCAATATAACCAAAGCTAATATCTGCTCTGTCTTCATAAGTAAACTGCACCCGGCGATCGCCATCGACATCTACCTGGCCGGTATAATAAATATCCGTCAACAGCTGCTCACCGTTGGCATTGCTGTACTTATAGGTGATGTTGTTTTGCGTTACGCCATTATCATAAACCTTGTTAATGGACCAGCTCATCGGCACCGTAGAACCTTTGGCTTTAAACACGCTGTTGGTAGTATTACCGTAATAGCTGACCTGACCACTTTTACTGGTCACTTCAAAATACGAAGATGTAGATGAATACGCAGCACCTTTTAATACGATTTTGCTAAAACTGTCTTGCAGGGTCCGGTATTCAGATGAAAGCGCCCCATAACTACCTAATACAACCACGAGCTTTTGACCGTTAAGGCATAATAAATCATCATTGGATAAATTAACCTTGTCGACGGTACCATCTTGTGTCCAGTTGGCACTACAACGTGAAACAGCCTCTTGACCGGCCAGTGACCAACCTTTACCCAGCTGACCATTACCAGCACCGCTGTTATAGCTAAATGACAATAACGGCTCCATACCCTGACGTCCGGGAGGCACTTGAATAGGAATATCGTAATTAACACTGCCGCCACTGATTGCACCGCTGCCCGTCAGTTGTCCGACAATATCTGTAGCCCCAGGGCGTGTTAACGTGGTAACTGTTGCATCAGCAATGCTGGTCACAGGTGCTGGAGCGATAGTAAACTCGGCACTGGCAACAAGGCTCTGGGCATAATTAACTTTGCTGGCTTTAGCACAGACTTTACTGGCATTGTTTAACGAAATACCCGTTGTGCTATTGTAGTTTTTCCATTGGGTGGTAGTCAGTGTATCGCAGCTTACGCCAGGAGAAATCACGCCATAGAAAAACGACGCATCACTATCCGGTGAAGCTAAACTGATAGTCTCATTACTGAGAATTGTGCCACCATTAGGGTTAATCGTCGGTGTCGCCGCTCGTTGCTTAACCTGACCACACTGCTGGGTATGTTCGTAGCCTGTTGCATCACCGCTAAAATAAGCTTTTACGCTGTAGCAATAAGGTGCGCCATAATCCAGACCCGGTTGAGATGACTGAACCAGGTTTTGGATGCTTCGTGAGAATGTAGTCGGCGAACCCGTCGCTTTAACTGTCCCACTAGCATCTAATAACTGATAACTGGTTACCCCGGTTTGTTGTGGTGCACACCAGGAAACAACAATATCTTCCTGCGCATCAACGGTTGAGGGAACAACCAAACAAGCCGGTTTTTTATACTCTTGCAGGGTATACTCGCTGATCCCCGCTGTGGAATCAAAATGTAGACGACGATAATTACCACATTGATGGTCTGCTCTACAGGCGCTAACCCGATACATTTCAAAACGATCTTCACTGAAGAATTGACGTTTATTAGTCCCTTCACCCACATAAACCGCTGACCAGTCACCAGTGCCCGGCACCAGTTCACGTTCAAGCATATAATAATCAGCCCCCGACACCGCAGCCCAGGTTAAAGAAAATGAGGTCCAAAGCGTAGGCACTCTGGATTCTGGATAATCTGGATCAGGTTCTGAAGGCGGTATCTGCGCGACTAACGAAAGAAACTCAGGGGCTGGTAAAACCGGCTCACCACCGACCTTTACACAATGAGGTTTGGGATATTCAGGAATAACATACTGACCCGCATAAGTACTATAAACAGCACGAACTTTATAACAATACTGACGACCCGCAGCCAGTGCTGAAGCGACATTACGCTCAAGCTCCAGTGGCTGGCCGACCAAAACAGTGCCGATAAGACCAGATAATTCACCCAGCACTTCATATTTAAGCAAATTGGCGGTCACTTGTGGTGCTTGCCAGGTAAGCTTAAAGCTAACCCCTTGACTGGCGAACTCTGGAACGGTGAAATTTTTTGGTTGAATGGTGGTATCCGGGATGATCTCCACCGTACGGCTGCGAACAATACTCGGACGACTACAATAACCAAACTGGCTACAAGCATAAACGACAAAATCATAAGTGCCTGCCTGTAACTGAATTCTGAAGCTGGTATCACTGGCAAATAAGTTGTGGCCTTCGCCATACAGACGCTCGTAAGTTGGTGACTCACCCCTGTCTGGTACTCTGGAAACCACATAGTGATGAGCGCGATTAACCGCTTTCCAGGTTAACAAGACTTCGTTATCCAGCAAAGGACCAGAAGCGGCATTGGTTGACACGATTTTGGTTTGCGACAACTTCGGTTTGTTTTGTCCTGGTGGCAAATGGCCTGCCGGGTTTTCGTGGCCAGTGATAAAACTGTAACCTTTACCGTAAGCATAAGGATTATTGCTATTATCGCTGCCGTTACCATTGCTATCAGCATGACGGTTCAGCGCTGTTTTGGTAGTTGTCGTTGCCGTGGTTAAAGTAAAGTCTTGCGGGATAGCATTTTGCAGCTGATCTTGAGCAACGTAATAATAAAGGGAATCTAGCTCAGTACATACCGATGCCTGACATTTGGACAAGCGATAATTTTGATGCCCATCCAGATCATTGGTGCTCAAATCATGAGTCTGACTTAAAGAAGTTGTGGTGACCTCAGCCACCAGTTGCCACAGCGTCTGAACTTCCTCTGCATTAACCGGGGTATTGACATCTGCTGTCAGCCGTTCGATTTTATAACTGCTGGCATTACTTTGCCCATTCCAGGATAAGGTATATTGGCCGGGGGAAACATTGTTCGCCTGAAAATTAATTTGGGGGATGAAAATTAGACCTTTGCCCACGGTGATGGGGATCCATTGTTCCGCCTGTAGCGGGGTAGCGAGCAAAGCGCTCAAGGCCAGTATAAAACCGCCCCATAAGCCTTTTAAGCTTAATCTTTTTTTCATATTTACCACTTTCCTTAAACCTGTTGAATAAACAAATAACAATGATCGGCAAAACACCAATAGCCACTATTGACAGTGACTTATAAATGGTACTAGTTGATAAAGCTTAAGATGTGTATAACGAGTGAAGTGTATTAGTAACCTCTTCCCAAAAAACTCAATCCCTTTAAACCAATCAATTTTAGACCGAAAATGGGCATTTTGATACCCAAATTACCCGGCCATTCTATTAGCTGATTCTGCTTTTGTCTAGCGCTTGTTAATAAGCCGCGAAGTTTATTGGCGATTGCAGCTCTGTGTAAACTTTGGGAGAAAAGCTTTCGCCATCAGTGCTAGAATAGCTCCTCTTCAATCAGCGGCAACAAACAACAACCGCAGATCAGCAATATTAATGGATTACATCAATGAAAAATAAAATTTTACTCACCATTTTATCGTTACTCACCCCCTTAACAGCCCTCGCGGGTACCGGCAATGGTCTGGTGCAAATCGAAACCATCGGGTTTGCTGCCGCAGCCGACAAAAGCCTAATGTTTTTTTACACTGAAAATCATATCTCGCCACCTGGCTGTGCCAGCTATAGCGGTCTGCCAAGCGGTTCAAAACGCTGGGCATTAAATATGAGCACCGAGCTGGGTCAGCAACAGTACAGCTTTTTGCTAGCCGCCCAAATGAGGGGTAAAAAAGTCTATATCACTGGCACCAACAGCTGCACTATGTGGGTCGATGCTGAGGATGTTTCGCTGATGGGATTTTTATTGGAATAAGCTTTTGTAGGAGTCGGCCTGGGTGCCGCGATAAATGGCGCAGCCATTTCATGGGATGATGCCATTTTAAGCGGTGATGCACCTTGTGCATAATTCACGGCAGATGGAACAATTCACGGCACAGAGGCTCAAAGCTTCCGCTCCTACAAAAAATAGGTCAATCTATATTACTGATAAATCGCAAAACTCAACCCAGGTAAGGTGAGTTTTTGTTGTTTATCATCCAGTGTCGCTTTGCCTTCGCTAAAAATCTGCTGGTAGCGGCCAGTTTTGCTCGGCAAACTGACAGACTGGTTGTTATCCGCCGTATTAAACACAATCACGTACTTTTCACCGCTGTTCGCGTCCGTTCGGGTAAAAGTATAGATACCGGCTTGCTCACCAGCATACAAGGTTTGATGCTCACCGTAACGTAATCCATGATGATCACGGTAGATAGCTGCGTATTGCTTAAATGCCTGATATAACGGGTGGTTTTTATCAAAGTTATCATCGGCAGTGGTTTTACTGGTGCCTAACAGGTCATCATCATTAAAGCTGGCGACTTTTGAGGGCATCATGTCCTGACGAGAATCGTGATTGCCACCATCACCGACAAATCCTTGCTCATCACCATAAAAAATCACCGGTATTCCTCGGGCAAAAAACATCAAGGCATGAGCGAGTTTGCTGCGTTGGGTTTTTTCTATATTACTCATTTGCGGGTGTTTTTCGTTCAAATGAAAGCCAAATCGCCCCATATCGTGATTACCCACAAAGTTAAGTAACTCATTGGCGTTACTGTCCTCGTCGTTATATTTACTATCTCGGTCAAATAAGGCTTTTAGCTGTTTGGTGCCCTCTTTTGCCACCAATGTTTGATAGATTGCCCCCTGAAAACCAAAATCCAACACCGATTGTAATTTGCCAGTGGTAGTGAAGCTGCTAAGAACATCGGCATTACCATCGTAAACTTCGCCGAACATAAAGAAGTTAGGGATACCTTGCGCTTTAGCGTGGGCTACTACCGCTGGTGAAAACTGCTGCCAAAATGCCATGTTAACGTGTTTTACCGTATCAACCCTAAATCCATCCGGCTTAAACTCAGTGACCAGGTTATTGAAAATATCCGTCATGCCTTTAACCACTTCGGGATCGTCAGTGTTTACGTCATCAAGGCCAAAAAAGTCGCCATACACCGAGTTTTCACCTTCAAAGGTGGTATCTCCCTGATTGTGATAATACTTGGGATCATTTAACCAGGCCGGTGATTTGACATTTTGTGAACCCTCTGGCACCACGGTAGTATATTTATCGCCCGCTGCCATTTGTGCCAGCGATTTGTATAAACACGGATTTTGCTCAGTAGACCAGCCTGCCCCGTCCTGACCATGACATTCGGTGTATTTGATCACATCAGCGGTATGATTGGTGATAATGTCAAAAAACACCTTTAATCCCTTACTATGGGCTTTATCAATCAGGCTTTTTAGGTCGGCATTACTGCCCAGATGCGGGTCAATTTCGGTGAAATCTAATACCCAATAACCATGATAACCAGACACATCACCCTGTACCGCCTGATTACGCAAAATCGGCGTTAACCATATCGCCGTCACGCCCATATCCTTGATATAGTCGAGTTTTTGCTCCAGCCCGCGAATATCTCCCCCGTGATACATGCCTTTATCGGTGTTATCCAGCCCGCCACGCGATAAAGCATCGGTGGTTGAGCCTAAATCGTTGCTGCTGTCACCGTTATTAAAGCGATCAGGCAAGACAAAGTAAAACACATCATCCTGAATCGGACGAGTCAGGTAATCGGGCTGATAACCGCTTTTTCCCGCAACATCAACCGTAGTTGAAGTAATGGTACAGGCAGACAAAGAAAGTGCCAAAGCGGATGTAAAAGCAATAGTTGAAAGGATTTTATAAGGTTTTTTCATAGTTAATTGGTTTGCCATTAGGTTTTTTGGGGTTTGGGATTTGGTGCGCAATGTGCGCACCAATAACAACGGTTTTTAAACGCCTAAAGGGCGTTCGCGTTGCATTACGTCCATTAGGTCGTTTAACCCTTCGTTCTGCCAAAATTCTTCCATGGTATGTGGCAAACGCTGTAACCAGTTCGGGTGCTCATCAATAGTGCCCGGAATATTAACCTGTTCTTGTAAACCAATCGCATCTTCGAGTGGAATTAATTGGATACGCCCTGGCGATTTGGCTAAAAATGCCTGTACCGCCTGAGTTAATTGCGGATTAGCCTGTGGTGGCGAGGTCAACGGTTGCTGATCGGTGCTTAACACATTCGCATCCCTCAGAGCATCTAACAACATTTCGCGACTCGTTACCCGATTATCCCGCTCTTGTTGCGCCATTTCGACCTGCGGATACAAGTTAAGCTGTTCACGCCAATCTAAATCTTTACCAGTCCACCAGCCTACCAAGGTCGGCATATCATGCGTCGATACGGTCACCATTGATTGCTCTGGGTAGTTCTCTGGGCGCTGGAATAAACCAGACTGCCAGCGTTCAAAATACAATACCCGGTAAGACAATAATCCAGACTGTGCCATGATCTCACCAAATCCATCGGGTGTTGTCCCAAGATCTTCACCCACAACCACACAGCTGGCCCGGCGGGATTCGAGCGCAATAATACGCAAAATATCATCCAGCGGAAAGGTCACAAACGCCCCTTCGGTTGCGGCCAGTCCAGGACCCACCCAGTATTGACGCATCAGGCCAAATACATGGTCAATTCGCAATGCACCGGCATAACGCATGTTGCTTCTAAGCGCACTAATTAACGGCAGATACGCTTTGGCTTTAAGCGCCACCGGGTTTATCGGCGTCAGCCCCCAGTTTTGCCCCATTGAATTTAACTGATCAGGTGGCGCACCTACCGCAGCACCGGAGACATAAGCGTCTTTATCTGCCCATACCTCAGCACCGCCACCATCACAACCTACGGCCAAATCAAGATACAAACCAATTGCCATCTTGCTTTGCTTCGCTTGCTCTGCCGCCGCGCCTAACTGACTGTCAGCCAGCCACTGTAAATACATAAAATAATCGACTCTGCGCTTATTACGCAGCTGAAATTTAGCCACGGCTTCACTTTTTGGATCATGATAAGTCAACGGCCAGTTAGTCCAGCTATAAGCATTAAAGTCTTTCTTTCTAAAATGCTCGTATAACGCATCAAAAGTGGCGAATGTATAGAGATCGTCGCTCATTTTGGTTTTAAAATCAGCAAAAGCCTGACCTAATGAGGTGTCTTTTTTAACCTGGTTACGATGAAAATGCTCATACAACAATTCTAGCACCTGATATTTGCACTGGGCCGTGGCGGCATAATCAATCAGTTCAGCGTTATCTAACTCAGCCAGGCGAGTTTTAAACTCGTCAGAGTTAACCACTTTTTGCGCCGCTTTACAGTCGTCAAAGTTATCAACCTTGGTGACATCAATATACAGACTATTCAAAAAGCAACGGCTGGTCGGTGAATACGGGCTGCGATGAGCCGGATTACCCGGATACAAAGGGTGTAAAGGGTTAAGCCCAATCACCGATGCGCCAACAGAAGCGGCTTTGTCCACTAAAGTGCTTAAATCGCCGTAATCACCGATGCCCCAGCCACCCTCTTTTTTCAACGAATAAAGCTGCGCAGCCAATCCCCACATTTTAAAATCAGCGGCATCCTTGGGGCCGTAACAGGTCTGTGGTGCGACAATTAAACGACACGGATACTTTTGCCCTGCCAGGCTAACACTCAGGTCATGATAACCTTGCGCCAAGGTCATCATATTCAGGCGATAGCGGTTGTATTGCTGATCATCAATGGTTTTTTGACCCACTAATTCGAGTGCGGACAAGTTTTGCTGACTGCTGTGTTGCTGGTTGTCTTCGGTGGTGACTTGCCATTGAATCAACTCGCTGGAGACATCCATATCGGCCAAGTTAACCGTAAAGTCGATGCTATATTGATCATCTTCGGCCTTAATGATTTTTACTGGTGCTAACACTTCAAGCCACTGGCTATCGCGCAGACGAATAATGTCCTGCTGCGTTTGTTGCTCGTCGTCAAGGGTAAACCCCATGGCGCTTAATATCGCGTCTCGGGATCTGTCACTGGTTTGCACCGATTGTCCGGCGGCATCGGTATAACCGGCCTGAATGCCAACCAAAGCGGCCAACTGATTAAGTAGCGTCATGGGAATACTTCTCTTGTTTCTTATGTATAGATTGTGTACCGCTGGGCTCCTGGGCACTAAGTACCAGTGAGCAAAGCGCAGGAATGAGTATATCGTCACCGTTGTCTGCAAAGTCGAGCGTTTCGCTCGTCATCGAAGTATCAAGCAATAACTGCCAGCGACATGGCTGGTGGGTAAATACGGGTAATTTAAAGCGAACTTCGTCAATACTGGCGTTAAAAATCAACAACAGGGCCAAACTATCGCGCTGTGGCTCAGCTTTTTCACATGGCACAGCTTTTTGATCTGGCACAGCAGTATTAGCCAATAACATCGCCAAACACTGCAAATCGCTGTTATGCCAGTCATCATCAACCATCTGTCGACCGCTGTAATGGCACCAACTCAAATCTGGACAGGCCAATACCGGTGAGCTTTTATCGCCATGCTGATAATAATTGCGATTAAGTAATGGGTGCGCTTTACGTAAGCTGATTAAGCGGCGGACAAACGAATGCAAGTCATCGTGTTCAGGGGTATTTTTATCCCATTGTAGCCAGCTAATCTCATTATCCTGACAATAGGCATTATTATTGCCAGCCTGAGAATTGCCAAATTCATCACCCGCTAACAGCATCGGTGTACCCTGAGCCAAAAATAGGGTTGCTAGCATATTACGCTGTTGCTGTGCCCGCAATTGAATTATTGTCGGGTCGTCGGTTTGCCCTTCAACACCATGATTGGCGCTAAAGGTCGTCTTGTGACCATCTTCATTATCTTCGCCATTAGCGTAGTTATGCCGCTGGGCAAAACTCACCAAATCGGCCAGGGTAAAACCATCATGACTGGTGACAAAATTAACACTCGAACAAGGTCGTCCGGCTTTTTGTTCGAACAAATCACTGGAGCCGTGTAAGCGTCGGGCTAATTCTGGCAACAATCCTTTATCACCCCGCCAAAAGCGTCGGGTGGTATCTCTAAAACGATCATTCCATTCGAGCCAATTGCTGGGAAAACGGCCCAGTTGGTAGCCATCAGGACCGATATCCCAGGGTTCAGCGATTAACTTAACCCCAGCCAATACCGGGTCCTGACGGACGCAGTGGAAAAAATGCCCATCGGGGGCAAAACCGTCATTATCACGACCCACTATAGTGGCTAAATCAAAGCGAAAGCCATCAACACCAATGGTCTCGACCCAATAACGTAAACTGTCCATCACCAGTTGTAATACACGCGGATGTTGAACGTTAAGGGTATTGCCACAACCTGAATAATTTTCATAAAAACGCGAGTCTTTGCTGTTTAAGCGGTAGTAACTGGCATTATCGATGCCTTTAAGGCTATAAGTTGCCCCCAGTTCATTACCCTCTGCCGTGTGGTTAAAGACCACATCCAAAATAACTTCGATATTACGCTGATGAAAAGCAGCCACCATTTGGCGAAACTCTGCAACAATCACTGAATTATCGCTGGCATAACGATTATGCAGCGCAAAAAATGACAGACTGTTATAACCCCAGAAATTAGATAAGTCTTTTTCGGCTAAAAACGTTTCGTTACCAAAGGCATGAACCGGTAATAATTCGACACTGG
Source organism: Alteromonadaceae bacterium (assembly GCA_047614605.1). Classification (GTDB taxonomy): domain Bacteria; phylum Pseudomonadota; class Gammaproteobacteria; order Enterobacterales; family Alteromonadaceae; genus JABSOG01. The sequence continues at coordinate 5,233 of JBLHHD010000001.1, read as the reverse complement.
TAATGCCTAAATCAGTGAGATAATCCAGTACTGACTCATCACTAAGCCCTTTATAAGTGCCTCGTAAAGGCTCTGGCAGCTGGCTGTTTAAACGACTGTAACCTTTGACGTGTAATTCATAAATAATCCGCTCGGTATGCGCAATACGAGGTTTGTCATCAACGCTGATTTTAGCCAGCGGCGCAATCACCACACACTTGGGCATAAACGCCGCATTATCACGACAATCCAGGGTTAAATCTCGTTGTAAACTCAGCTTGTCATAAGCTAAATGAACATCACTGGGCACTAGCTCACCGTGAAGTTGCCGGGCATAAGGGTCAAGTAACAATTTTGCCGGGTTAAAACGGTGCCCCTGATGAGGTTCAAAAGGGCCATGCACCCGATAACCATATAAACTACCCGGTTTAACCGCAGGTAAGTAAACATGCCAAACCTGATGCGTGCATTGAGGTAAAACAATCCGCTGAACCTCTTGAACACCATCGGCGTCAAACAAACACAGCTCAACTTTGTCGGCATTAGCCGAGAACAAGGCAAAGTTGGTGCCCTGCCCGTCGTAAGTTGCGCCCAGTGGATAGGGCTTCGAAGTCATATTATTCATTATACCGTCAACTCAAATACACTGGTTGACAGCGGTGGTACTGTAATGGTCAAACTGTGGGGTTGACCATTACAGGCTTCATTTTGTGCAGTAACGCCCCCCATATTGCCCTGATTACTGCCACCATAAATAGCCGCATCGCTATTAAACGCCTCCCGGTAAAAGCCCGGTGCTGGTACGCCTAAGGTCAACAGTTGATGGGTTTGCGGAGTGAAGTTACACACCACTACAACGGGTTTATCGCTGTTTTTACCATAACGAATAAAGCTGAACATCGATTGTTGGGCATTTTCATCGTCAATCCACGCAAATCCTGCCGCTTCACAGTCTTTTTCGTACAAAGCGGGGGTTGAGCGATAAAGTTGGTTTAAGTCTTTCACCAGTTGCTGTACCCCCTGATGCAGGGGTTGCTCGGTATGAAACCAGTCAAGTGCCACATCATGGTTCCACTCTTTGCCCTGAGCAAATTCGCAGCCCATAAATAGCAGCTTTTTACCCGGATGTGCCCACATAAAGCCGTAATAAGCGCGTAAGTTGGCGAATTGTTGCCATTCGTCACCGGGCATTTTCGCCAGTAACGACCCTTTACCGTGTACCACTTCGTCGTGGCTTAACGGGAGAATAAAATTCTCGCTAAAGGCGTAAACCAGACCAAAACTCAGCTCATGATGATGGTGTTGGCGGTGAATGGCGTCACGTTGCATATATTGCAAAGTATCGTTCATCCAGCCCATATTCCATTTATAGCCAAACCCTAATCCGCCATCGCCGGTTTGTCGGCAAACACCCGGCCATGAGGTAGATTCTTCGGCCACACTAAAGGCTCCCGGATGATCGCGATACAAAGTGTCGTTAAATTGTTTAATAAAGGCCACGGCTTCAAGGTTTTCGTTACCGCCCAGATGGTTAGGCACCCATTCGCCCTCTTTGCGGCTGTAATCGAGGTATAACATCGATGCCACGGCGTCGACTCTAATACCGTCAACATGGTAACGGTCGAGCCAAATCATCGCGCTGGCGGTTAAAAAGTTAGCCACTTCTGTGCGGCCATAATTGTAAATCAGGGTATTCCAATCGGGGTGAAAGCCTTGCTTAGGGTCGGCATGTTCATACAAATGAGTACCGTCAAACTGGGCCAAACCATGGGCATCGTTAGGAAAATGTCCCGGCACCCAGTCTATCAGTAAACCTATGTCAGCTTTATGACAACAATCAACAAAATACTGAAAATCCTCACCGCTGCCAAAACGACTACTAGGGGCAAACAAACCCACCGGCTGATAACCCCAGGAGCCGTCAAACGGAAATTCGCTGACGGGCATCAATTGCAGGTGAGTAAAGCCCATAGCCAGCACGTAAGGCACCAGTTGGTCGGCAATATCACGATAATTCATAAACTGATTGTCGTCGGTACGTTGCCACGAGCCTAAATGCACTTCGTAGATACTGATCGCCGCATCACGGGCATTACGTAATTGACGTTTGCCCATCCAGTCTTGATCTTGCCAGTTAAGTGCTGGTGTTTCGCATAATATCGATGCCGTTTCAGGACGTTTTTGCGCACTTTGACCATAAGGATCCGCTTTTAAAGGTAATGCATTGCCGTGACTGTCCTTGATCGCATATTTGTAATGATTACCGGGCTGAACACCCGCAATAAAAATCGACCAAATGCCATTTCGATTGGTTAACAAGTGTTGGTCCGCTTGCCAGTGGTTAAAGTCAGCCACTACCGCTACTTCGCTGGCATTAGGTGCCCAAACCACAAAGGCCCCGCCTTTTATGCCGTTAACTTCGACCATATGAGCACCGAGTGTGTCATAGGCTTTGGCATGTTTGCCTTCACCCAACAAATGCAGATCAAAATCGCTGAGTTGGCCGTTTTCGCTGATCATTAGTGGTTCTCCTGCTCTACTTTAGGTTTAGGTTTAGGTTTAGACTTAGGTTTAGGTCGAGCTTGAACTTTACAAGGCAAAGGTTTGAGGTGCCAAATGTTGTTAACATCGTCCGTTATGGCGCGATCAGAGGTGAACTTGCCCATTTTGGCGGTATTGATGATGGCCATTTTAGCCCAGCGACTTTTATCTTTATACGCCACATCAATCTTTTTGTGATCTTCGCTGTAGGCTTCATAATCAGCCAATACTTTGTAAGGGTCACCTGTATCAAGCAAAGAGCGTTTAATCGCCGACAATTCGCCGGGGCTGCCCACAGTAAAGTAGTTGGTATCCAGCCAGTCGAGACAGGCTTTAATTTCGCTGTTTTGCTTGTCGTAATGACTCGATTGATAACCGTGTTTATCCAAAGCCTTAACCGCATCAACGGTATTGCCAAAGATAAAGGTGTTATCTTCGCCCACCGCTTCGGCCATTTCAATATTGGCGCCATCGAGGGTGCCGATGGTTAAGGCGCCATTCAGTGCCAACTTCATATTACCGGTGCCCGACGCTTCTTTACCGGCGGTAGAGATTTGCTCTGACACATCAGCTGCCGGAATGAGTTTTTCGCCAACTTTGTTGATGGCATAAATGATCTCTTTAGCCAGGTAATAACCCGGAGCCGCTTTGGCGCCAAAGATAAACACTCTGGGGTGCAGGTTAACGGCTAAACAGGTCGCCCGCCACCAAGCTTCTTTACTGGCTTCCTCAGAGTGGGTGCCAAGGGTATAATTGATGTGTTGCAACACCCGGCGTTTAAATTTACCCGAGGTTAAAGGCGCTTGATTTGGGATCGTCATACGGTCAACGCTGTAAAGTGTAGATGGCTATAAATTACGCCATTTGGCCTGTGGACAGCAACGCCTTGCATACGTATGCAGTATTTTAGCGTCGATGCATACGTATGTTTTTGGGGTTGGGGTCGTTGTGGCAGGGGGATTTATATCATGTTCTACTTGAGCGGCAGCAGCGAAGCCGAAGTGTCGGACCAATCCCGCCGCGTATCCGACATGTCGGAGTAGTCCGATAGGGCAATAGGGCAGTGTTCTTTGAAATGGCTGCGCCATTTATCCGTCGGGGTGTAAGATTAACCACTCATTTAATGTAAACGGTATTAGAGTCACCGAGGTCAAGGAGAAGAACAAAAACATCCTTTTACATGGGCTTGCCTTATCCCCCAAAAAACAGCACACTGGATTGCACCCATAATATTAATAATTTTTGGAGCCTGTTAATGTCCTCTCCTGCTACAGCACCTTGATGGCTTACGCCCCTAATTGGCTTATTGGCGCTCACTTTTACAATTACTGCTTTTATCGCCATTCAACTGGCCGATAAAAAGACCCGTCAAAAGTGGATACCCCGACTGCGAAAGCAACCATTCTGGCTGCGTTATCAAGGGTTCATCGAACTAACACTGCTAAAGCTCGAAGGTATCTTTGGTAAAGCACTAGCCTTTAAAGCCTTTTCAGTTGGCTTTTTATTGGCTTTAATTTACCCGCTGCTGGCTTTTATGCTGGCGTGGATAGCAGGGGGTAGCCATTTATTTTCAGGTTATGCTTTGTTGCCTGTTATTGCAGAGCAACATGGGCGGATTGTTTATTGGCTGGGGTTTACCGCTGGGTTTGGGTGGCTTGTATTTACCGTTAAAAACAGTGAAACGATAGAGGCCCGCGCTCGGCAGCTTATAGGGACTGAATGGGGTGGAATTAAATTACCAGCCAAAGTGGCAGAGATAGTTTACAGACTGTTGTGTGGGGGGGTTTGTGGCTTGTTGTTTTGGGCCTTTGGGTTTAGCTTAAGCAGTATTTTAACCATCACTGTTGCAGGGTTTTTAGGTACCTTTGTCGCTGTCGCTGGCAATTATACAGGCAGCCTGACCATATTAGTTGTTTTTATCACCCTGCCTTTACTTAACGCTTTACTTGATTTTATCTCCTGGTATTGGAGCCGTTATTTTTTACAACAGGTCATCCATAAAACCGCCACAGCCCGTCAAGCCCTTATCCATGTCATTAAAGACTTTATGATTGCTGTGTTGTTGTTGGTCTGTTTATGTACATTATTGCCCTTTACGGCGATGGGCCTTAATGAGGTTTATGGGCTGTTTTCAGCGGCCAACATCAACTGGCAGTTACATGCGCTTAATGCTCGCGACGAGCCTTGGGGTAAAGGTTTGTTTGTGGGTTTAATGGTTGTCACCACGATCATCCCCACCGCTTTGCATTTGTTGTTGGCAATGATAGCGGCCTCGTTACGGGTTGGTGGTGACAAGCTGGCGGATAAACTCACCCATTATAAAGATGATAAAATCATGCTCTTTTTTGTTGCCTTTGCCCTGCTGATGTATGGGCTTTTGCCCGTATTTATGCTGGTATTTATCGGCTGGTTAATCACTTTATTTATCGATATCCCGGTGGCCGAATGGCTATATGATTTAACGATGTTCAATGTTGATCATCCGCTGGTATCGTTGCCCCTAGTTACACTGGTGTTGTCAGGTCTATTCTTTATGGCGTTACGCAACGAACGAAAAGTAAAAGCAGTGCAAAACAATTAAATTATTGCTTGCAAAAGTACTTAAAATTAATCATAGTTTGATTAACCGCTGACCCTGCACCCACGCGTGACATTACGATCCCTGGGAGCAGGGGGGAAAAGCCGACGCAAGTCGGTTTTTTCATTTTTGTAG